>JBAXNR010000036.1:0-33588 GCA_037133675.1 Methylococcales bacterium | reverse complement strand
AGTTGATCCTTCCTAAATCTCTAAATATGAATTGCACTTGCTAGTTGAATCCAAGGGATTAATACGTTCCATCGGTGTCTCCTCGTTCATGATGATGCACTGATACAGAAAGCCTGTTATTTAGGGAAGACATTCCCACGCATTAGAGCGTGGGAATGATAAAATTATTTCTTTTTAGCTGCCTCAGACTCATGAGTTGCTGCGGTTTTCTCATGTTCTTTAGCCAGTGCTTCATGATGTTTTGCCAGTTCGTGGTGATGCTTTTCTAAGCTCTTTTTTCCCGCTTTTTTATATTCTGCTGCGAGTGATTTATGATGCTCCGCCATTGCGTGATGATGAGCTGCGTGTTCTTTATGAAGACTGGCGGTCGCAGTGTGATCTTCAGATGATTTTGCAGGCGTGGTAATATTGGTAGGATGTGGCTCAGGAGCTGGTGTCACTTCTGCCCACAAAGGGAAAGAAGCAACACTCATACAAGATGCTAAAATCAACGCAAGATAAGTTTTTTTGTTCATAAATAACCCCTTAAAAGAATTAATAGAACGCCATTAAAAATTACGCTCCATTGTCATTCTCACTCAAATACACACAAAAGGTCAATTACTTAGAATGGTGTATTAATGGGTATAAAATGGATATAAAAAATACCCAATGGAAGCCAATAATGTTAGTTTTTGGCTAGAAAACGGCTGTTTTTAATCAAAAACCATCAATCCAATAAATATAACCCTTTGATTTATTTGTATTTTATTCATGCACCAACGCCCTAGAAAACAGCTAAAACTGTTTGGCTCTATATGTATTCCAAAGTCTGTTGATAAACTAAGCACATGGAGACGACAATCATATCAATCAAAGGTGAGAGACCCAACCCGTAAGATGAGTAGCCATGTAGCAAGCCCGCATGGAGTTTGTGGAATGCGGGAATAACAACATAATTCACAAATACCGCGTATTCCGTTGCATTCCATACGCGCTACTATTTGCTAATGGTGAATGTCGGTAAATTCAAACAGGATAGGTTTCAACGGTAACGCGGTAGACCAAATAGCGATAGCGTATTCTGCCGTATATTTGGCTAGCGAATAGTTTGCTGTTTTTATTCGTTGGCAACAAAAGTGTCAAGCTAAACAATCTCGCTGAAAAACGTAAGTGCGATTAGTCACGCAATCAACATAAAAGCGTGAATTTGTCGCCCCCATTTACACTTTGCATTCAAAGTTAGGCTAAATTCAGATAGAATCCCCGCCATGTTTAATTATTAGTAGTGGAGAGTTCGTTGAGTATTCTAACTATTCTCGAGTTTCCTGATGAAAGACTGCGCAAAATTGCCGCTAAGGTGAAAACAGTCGATGATAACATCAGAAAATTAGTCGATGATATGCTTCAAACCATGTATCAAGAACATGGTGTTGGTTTAGCTGCAACCCAAGTCAATGTGCATCAACGGGTAATTGTGATTGATGTCAGTGAAAACAAAGATGCCCCCTTATGCCTTATCAATCCTGAAATTATTGAAAAATACGGATTGAAAGAAAGCGAAGAAGGTTGTCTTTCTGTACCCAATTTTTTTGAAAAAGTAAAACGGGTAGAACGCATTAAAGTCAAAGCCTTAGATAGAAATGGTCGCCCCTTTGAATTTGAGGCAACTGATTTATTGTCGGTTTGCGTACAGCATGAAATGGATCATTTAGAAGGCAAATTATTTGTTGATTATATTTCCTCATTAAAACGCCAGCGCATTAGAAAGAAGCTGGAAAAACTTCATAAACAGGGATAGAACGGATGAAAATTATTTTTGCTGGCACACCAGAATTTGCTGTACCCAGTTTGCAAAGCCTGATTGATTCAGATCATGAGATTTGTGCGGTTTATACTCAGCCAGATCGCCCTTCAGGTAGAGGACGACAATTGCATCCTAGCCCTGTTAAAGTCTTGGCATTAGCCGCTGGTATTCCTGTGTTTCAACCGCTCACGCTCAAAACCGATGAGGATTTGCAGCAAATGACGGTGTTGAATGCTGATTTGATAGTGGTGGTGGCTTACGGCATGATTTTAACGCAAGCCGTTTTAGACTTGCCGCCCTTAGGATGTATCAATGTGCATGGCTCATTATTACCACGCTGGCGCGGTGCTGCACCGATTCAACGCGCTTTAATGGCGGGTGATGAAAAAACAGGCGTGACTATTATGAAAATCATCCGCAAGCTAGACGCAGGTGATATGCTGCATAAAGAAGAACTGCTCATTAATGACACCGACACCTCTCTTGATTTATACCTCAAATTAGCCGACTTAGGCGCGATAGGTTTAGCGAAAGTATTGACGCAACTAGAAAATGGCTTGTTAAAGCCTGAAATACAGGATGAAGCACTCGTCACTCATGCAGAAAAACTGGATAAAAGTGAAGCGACTATTGATTGGAACGAAAGCGCGGATTTTATTTCCAGAAAAATACGCGGCTTAAATCCTTGGCCTGTGGCACAAACTGTGTACCAAGGACAGGTGTTACGAATCTGGCAAGCAGAGGCGTTGAATGAAACTAGCAACTTACCCGCTGGTACGGTTGATAGTACGCATAAAAAATTAGATGTGCCAACAACTCAGGGTATCGTTCGATTATTAGAAGTTCAGCTTCCCAACGGTAAACGCATGACCGCCCAAGCCTTTTTAAACGCTCATGCAGTGGATGGAGTCAAACTCGGTTGAATACACGATTACTGGCAGCCAAAGTGCTGTCTCGCGTTTTGCAAGAGGGGCAATCGCTCACCGCCGCTTTAGAACCTGCCTTGTTAAGCATTGAATCCAGCCAAGATAAAGCCTTTGTTCAAGCAATCTGTTACGGCGTTTGTCGGCAATATCATCGTTTGGATTTTATTCTTAGTCAGTTATTGGATAAGCCATTAAAAGACAGCGAAATAAAAGCCCTAGCCTTAGTTGGCTTATATCAACTCAGTTTTATGCGTGTTAAACCTCATGCTGCTGTGTCAGAAACTGTGTTGGCAACCAAGAAAAAGCCTTGGGCTAAAGGCTTGTTAAACGCGCTATTAAGACGCTATTTGCGTGAACACGAAACATTGGACAATCTGGCAAATCAAACTGATACCGCCGCTACCAGTCATCCCGATTGGCTAATTAAGCGGTTCACTCAAGACTGGTCGAATCACGCAGCGCAAATCCTTCATGAAAACAATCAACAACCGCCGATGGTGTTGCGCGTGTGCAAGTGCAAAACCAACACCACTGACTATTTACAACGCTTAGTTGAGCAAGGCATCACAGGCACTACCGTTGATTTTTGCCCGTCCGCCATTGTGCTGGATAAACCTGTCGCCGTTGAATTATTGCCTGATTTTGCCAACGGTTACGTTTCTGTGCAAGACACCGCCGCGCAATTAGCCGCTGGTTTATTGGATGTACAAGCAGGACAGCGTGTGCTAGATATGTGTGCTGCACCTGGAGGAAAAACCTCGCATATTCTCGAATCACAACCACAATTAAAAGAGCTAGTCGCGGTAGAAATAGATGCCGCCAGAATGCAGCGGGTTCGAGAAAACTGTCAGCGTTTACAGCTATCGCCGACTTTAATTATTGGTGATGCAACACAACCAGACGCATGGTGGGATGGTCAACTGTTCGAGCGAATTTTAGTAGACGCGCCCTGCTCTGCCTTGGGTGTTATTCGTCGTCATCCTGACATAAAATTATTACGCCGCCCCGAAGATATTGCCGTTTTGCAAATATTACAGCGCGACATACTTAACGCCGCGTGGTCGATGTTAGCCTCAGGTGGGATATTGCTTTATGCAACTTGTTCCGTATTAAAACAAGAAAATGAACAGCAGATTCATGAATTTTTAGCGATACATCCCGATGCAACTGAATTACCGATTCATGCAGATTGGGGAATAGCCACTGCTCACGGACGACAAATTTTAACGGGAACAGCCGCAATGGATGGCTTTTATTATGCGCGACTGCAAAAACAATAAGATACGCTTGCTAGTGGGACTGCTTATTTGGCTATTCGCCGTCCCTGCTATGGCTACCGAAGTCACGCACGCTCACACCGAATTACGCGGCGATAATTATGTATTATTTGCCGAGTTGGATTATCAACTGAGTGAAAAAGCCAAAGAAGCCCTAGAAAACGGCGTGTCTTTATTTTGGACACTGCACGTTAAAGTGATGCGCCAACGGGATTATCTATGGGCTACAACAGAACTCGATACCTCCATTCGTTACCGTCTGCAATATCACGCCTTGCTGAATATGTACCGCGTGGTGATTGTTAAGCCTGATAGTCAGGAAAAAAATGGCGATAGTTACAACTTTTCCACCTTATCATCAGCACTGAATTTAATGGCATCGGTAGACAAACTTCCCCTACTTAAACAGTCAAACATCAATCCAGAAAAACATTATGTCGTACAAATAAAGGCAAACTTTGAGATTGAGGAGTTGCCTTTGCCGCTACAACCTATCGCCTATATTAACCCGCAATGGTATTTATCCAGCGATTGGACGACATGGGATTTACCTCCAGTTCCTAACACACAAGGCAAACCATAATGCTCAACTCCTTTTTCAGTCACGATGCTGAACCTGTTCAACCTGAAAGCCAATGCGTGGACATTGAACAGTTATTAGCACAAGGCGATTATTTAACGGCTATTGGACAATTTGAGTCGGCGATAGAGCTTTATGCACACGCGATTGCCTTAGCTGAACAACTACAAGACCTGCGCCAAGTTGCGGTTGTTAAAGAACAATTAGCCACAGTGTATTTTTTTCAACAAGATTACCCTGCCGCGCTGACCACTTATCAACACGCTAAAGAGTTATTCAGCCAACTCAATCAACCGCACAGCATCGCGGTAGCTTGGCATCAAATCGGCGTGGTTTACACTCGAATGCAGGATTATGTACAGGCAGAACAGGCGTGTCATGAATCATTAGCCATTAAAAATGAGCAAGGTAATCAAGCCGACATCGCCAGCACCTTAAACCAATTAGGTAATATTTATGGCGATTGGGGCAAGTTGGAACAGGCAGTGGAGTTTTATCAGCAAGCGGCGGATATTTATGCGCAACTAGGCGATAATTGCTATGAAGGTGTGACGCGCAGTAATAGTGCTGATAGCTTAATTCCACTGCAACGCTATGACGAAGCGCGTGTTGAATTACAACGGGCAATCATCTGTAAACAAGACGGTGGACACAGTGCTGAGCCGTGGAAAACATGGAATATATTATCCGAATTGGAACAGGCTGTGAATAATCCCACAGCCGCCCACGCCGCTAAACAACAAGCGATACACAGCTATTTAGCCTATCGTCGTGACGGAAATGACAACAGAAGTGGCTCGCCAGTTCCGCAGTTTTGTAGCGGGACTTTACGCGCCATTCAAGAAAACAATTCCGCTGTCGCTGAACAAGAGCTACTCAATCTTCCAGATCAAGGTTACTTTAATCCTGTGATTGCCAAACTTATCGCCCTTTTGCGAGGTGAGCGTAATCCGAACCTAGCCGATGATCCAGAACTAGACTTCATCAGCGCGGCAGAACTGTTGTTAATGCTCGATGCGTTGTCCGCCTAAACACTCCCACCATTAAGAAAATATCCAGCATGGCTCTTAAAAAAATAAAACTGCCTATCTATTTGTCAGTCTCTATTCTGTTTGGCTTAATTTTATTGTCCTTGCAGTTAATGAGTTCGGCAACGCAAGAGTCGTCGGAACTCAGTGCGATGTATTCGTGGCTATTATTAGCCAATGGTTTAGGTTCTGTGGTGTTGCTGGGTTTGGTGGGCGTGAATATTTTCGCGCTAATCAAGCAATTAAAAAAACGTGAAGCAGGTTCACGGCTTACCACGCGCATGGTGTCGTTGTTTGTATTATTGGCATTAGCTCCTGCGGCTATCGTGTTTTATTTTTCGATGCAGTTTTTACATCAAGGTATTGATAGTTGGTTTAATGTCGAAATAGACAGAGCAATGGAAGACGCGCTGGAATTGAGTCAATCATCATTAGATCAACGTATGCGCTGGCACACCAAGCAAACCCAACAATTGGCTGAAAAGTTGGAAACCTCCACTGAGAACATAGCGACCTTGGAATTGGAAAATTTACGCAATTTTTCAGAAGCATCAGAAATGACGCTATTTTCTCGCCAAGGCAGAATTATTGCCTCCAGCAGTATTAATCCCAGCGACATTCTACCCAGTTTACCCGATGAAAATGTGTGGCTACGGTTAAAGCAAAATTCTCAATATGTTGCCTTAGCCCCTGTGCATGATAATGTGTTGATGATTCGAGTGATAGTCGCGGTAAAAACCCAAGAGCAAGACTCACAATATTTACAAGCTCTATACCCCGTGCCGATACGCATTGCTGATTTAGCCGATTCGGTGGAATTTGCCTTTTTGCGTTATCAAGAAATGAATTATTTGCGAAATTCTTTACGCTGGAGTTTTTCTCTGGCATTGTCGCTGGTGTTACTGATGAGTTTACTGGCAGCAATTTGGGTGGCGTTTATTAGCATTCGCCACATTATCGCGCCTGTTAAGGAATTGGTAAAAGGCACGCGAGCCGTGGCTTCAGGACAGTATGACCAACAATTACCTGTTACCGCACAGGATGATTTAGGCTTTTTGGTAGAATCATTTAATGATATGACCAAACGCATTGCCGTTGCGCGTGATGAAACCAAAATGGCAGGTTTTGAAGTTGAAAATCAACGCGCCTATTTGGAAACCATACTCGCCAATTTGACGGCTGGGGTGATTAGTTTTGATGCAGATTATAAAATTCGTACTGCCAATCAAGCGGCGTATCGTATATTTCGTATTCAGGTTCAGCATTTTGTTGGGCAAACTTTGTTGGAAATCGCCTTGAGTTATTCCGAATTAGCAGAGCCGTTAAAATCCATTCAACGTTTACTTGAACAAGGAGATGATATTTGGCAACAGCGACTTGCCTTTTTAGGGGCAAATGGGCGGCAAGAATTACTGTGTCGCGGCACACCGTTATTTTCCCAAGAAGGTCAACGGGTAGGCGCGGTGGTGGTGTTTGATGATGTTACCGATTTAATTCAGGCACAAAAAAATGCCGCGTGGGGTGAAGTGGCAAGACGTTTAGCGCATGAAATTAAAAATCCGCTTACGCCTATTCAGCTCTCAGCAGAAAGATTGCAACATAAACTTGCTGATAAACTAGAGCCTAACGATGCTGATATGCTAGAGCGTTCTACGCGTACTATCGTTCAACAAGTCGTTGCGATGAAAGAAATGGTCGATGATTTTTCTGAATACGCCAAACCGTCTAAAAAACAAACCGTTATTATCGATTTGCCTGTGTTAGTACAGGAAATTATGGCTCTTTATGTGTTAAAGTCAGGCGTTAAATTTAAAGCTGACTATGAAGCCGCTTCTCTGCTAATTATGGGCGATCCTGTTAGTATTCGGCAGGTATTACACAATCTGATTAAAAATGCCCTAGAAGCCATAGAAGCTCAAGGGTTGATTGAAATCAATTTGCACAGAGTACAAAAAAATGACAGTGATTTTATCGAAATTGCCCTTTATGATGATGGAGCGGGTATCAAAGATGAGCAAATAGAAACCATTTTTGAACCTTATGTCACCACCAAAGCTAAAGGCACAGGCTTAGGGCTTGCGATAGTTAAAAAAATAATAGAAGAGCATGGAGGCGCGATTTGGGTGGATACCAGCCGTAAAGTGGGCGCGGGGTTTATTATTCAGTTGCCTGCTTATAATTCGCCGAGCTAGGGTGATAGAATCATGAAGACATTGGAACGATAGAAAATAGTGACATTAGGAGGATTTTAATCATGACAGAAATAAATATTACTGAACCAGTTCTACTTATTCGCCCCTCAAAACTATTTAAGCTGGGAATGTCAGCTAAAGAACTCTACGAAATAACAAGAGGTGTTTGGAGAATCGGCAAAGATCGAGAGAAAGTTGAGTATGCTTTTTGTGTTGCAGGTGGAATAGTGCGAGAAATTTATAAAATTCAGAAATGGCAACCCGCAGGAACTACACATTATGAAACACCCGCTATGCAAGGTGCTAATACGAATAGCGATTTGATTGGAAGATGGGAGTTTATTGGTGAAGTCGCACCTGAGAAAATTCGTAATAATTACATTGGAAAATCTGTTGCCCACTATTTTAAAAGAGGAAATGCCAGTCCATATTTATATGTAAATATAAAAACAAGAATAATAGACCTGCCTACAGCGGATAGTGATGAACTAGAAAAAAGAGTTGCCGCGCTACTTAAAATTCCAAACCTTGAAAAACCAGAAGGCGTTAAAGAACCTGAACGTAGAGAACAAATGCTTTCTGTTCATGAATGTGACCCAAAAGTCAAAGCGTGGATTATTAAAAATGCTAATGGAAAATGCGAGTGTTGTGGTGCTGATGGTTTTATCAAAGAAGATGGAAGTATTTTTTTAGAAGTCCATCACCTACGCTTACTTGCCAAAAATGGCAGTGATACAATAAAAAATGCTATAGCACTTTGTGCCAATTGCCACCGCAAACTGCACTACGCAAAAAATAAAGAAGAAATGCGTAAGGATTTAATAAAAAAGATTGAACGTTTGCAAGAAGAATAAACATAACAAAAAACCAAACAGCCAACGAGCAGAAGCCGTTAAACCAGCACCTGATGATAGCGTAATGTACCGTAGAGTGATAACCTTTCGTTACCGATTTAACTTTTCAAGAGATACTCATGCAAATAGCCATTAATGACGCGCTGGTACAACAAACGATGCAGGTTTTTAATACCAATAATGCACAAGTCGCCTTAGAAAAAGCCTTGCACTGTTTTCTACAGGCTAACCAAAATCAAATACTTACTAATCCTTTAAAAGACAGCCTCATTTTTGAAAATGACAGTATTTCACCGATTAAAATGGATTGGAATGCGGAACAATGATTCTGCTCGATACCCACGCATGGCTATGGTATGCAACAGAATCAGCTAAACTTTCACAAGCCGCGTTGCAAGTTATTCAACAAACTGAAAAATTAGCCGTGTTATCCGTTTCGTGCTGGGAGATTGCCATGCTTGTTGAGAAAAAACGTATTGGTTTGAATCGGGACGTGGATGAATGGATAACACTGGCATTACAACAACCAAAAATAACACTGTTACCTTTAGACCCCAAAGCTGCCGTGTTAGCTGCGCAATTACCAGATTTTCATGGCGATCCGATTGACAGGTTTTTAGTGGCAATCAGTCTGACTTATAAAATACCACTGGTTACTAAAGATGGATTAATTCAAAATTGGGGACAAATTGAAACCATTTGGTAGCATAACATTACGTTGACCCCTTACGGAACAAAGACAAATGAATATACAATTACCAAGAATTTTAGTCGTTGATGACGAGCCAGATATTCGCCGTTTAGTTAGCGAAATTCTCGAAGATGAAGGCTACTCAGTCGCTATGGCAGAAAATGCTAGTACCGCTCGGCAGCTAAAAGAATCCACCAAGCCACATCTCATATTGCTAGATATATGGATGCCCGATACCGATGGCATCACGTTACTCAAAGAATGGGTCGCCGAAGACGCGCTATTGTGTCCTGTGGTGATGATGTCAGGGCATGGTTCAGTAGAAGCCGCAGTAGAAGCCACGCGTTTAGGGGCTTATGACTTTTTAGAAAAACCGTTATCGTTAGCAAAATTATTACTTATTGTCGCTAGAGCCTTAGAAGCGGGTAGTTTGCAACTGGAAAATGCTGGGCTTAAACAACAATTGGTTGCCGATATTGAGCCAGTCGGTAAAAGTGCTACCGTTGCCAGAACCAAAGAACAACTAAAACGACTCGGACAACATGATGCACGGGTACTATTTGTCGGTGAAGCAGGAGTCGGCAAAGAACTGTATGCACGTTATTTGCATAATAACAGCACCCACCGTGACGGGGCTTTTATTGATGTTGCCGTGGGTAGCATCTCGCCAGAAAACTCCGCAGTTGAATTTTTTGGCAAAGAAATCGGCGGTAAAATTTATCCTAGCCTATTGGAACGAGCGCACAGAGGGACGCTGTTTTTAGGTGAAATTGGTGGTATGGATAAAGAAACCCAATTGCGCTTGCTCAGTGCGTTAGAATCAAGTTCCTTTCTGCGTGTTGGCGGTAGTGAAGCCGTGAGTGTCGATGTGCGCATCGTGGCATCAACACGCATTGCTTTAGATGAAGAAGTTAAAGCGGGACGGTTTCGACAAGATTTATATTATCTGCTGAATGAAATCACCGTCGAAATTCCACCACTGAGAAATCACAGCGAAGACATACCCGCCTTACTCAGTTTTTATGTCGATTATTTTGTTCATCAAGACAAACTACCGTTTCGCAAATTTTCTATGGCGGCGCAAAACTTTTTACGCAACTACAGTTGGCGCGGCAATGTACGCGAATTAAAAAACCTAGTGCAACGGCTAATGATTTTAGGTGTGGGTGAAGAAATAGAACTGGATGAAGTTAAATCAGCACTTGGTTCTGTCGTTGGCGATCTTGCTACTTCTGGCTCTGTCCCTGATTTTTTTAATCTGCCCTTAAAAGAAGCCAGAGATCATTTTGAAAAAGCCTATTTGGAATACCATTTTGAACGCACAGGCGGTAGTGTTGCCAGATTATCCGCCGCTGTCGGCATGGAACGCACCCATTTGTATCGTAAACTGCATTCTTTGAATATCAAATTATAGGTTCAGAAACTGGGTTGGGTCGCCCTGCAAATGTATTTGTAATAATATTCTAATTAGGGTATGGTTTTACAGCGGTTTTTTGATGTCAAAAAAACGGCTGTTTTGCCATCGCATCTTTTTATTTTCAAATAATTAAGGTGTTTTTATGGTTCTTGGATTAATAACATTGAAAACGCCAGTAACGCTATAGCTCTTAATTTGGCGGGAATATTCCACATGAGTGTAGACAACTTTACAGAAAATTAACAAAACATCAAAAGAGAAAATTATGAAAAAAAAATTATTGAAAACAAGTCATATTGCTAAATCTACTTCAGAATTAACTAGAAGTGAAACAGCTTTCAAATTACCCACCCTTGAACAGTTTATGGAATTAGTTACTGCTGAGCAATCAACCTCTTTAGCAGGAATTACTGCTTACAATGTTTACAATAAATATAACAAGACCTGTTAACCGAAGGAATCAGGAAGAGCCAAAAAGCGATGCGTTAGTATCGCTTTTTTGTTATAAGTGGTTGATTATATATTTTTTAACATTTACCAAAGGTTATTAGGAAACTTTAAGCCGTTTTTCCTTTTGTTAAAAGAGACTTTTGAACAACTACTTAGGTGATTACAAATTAGTTGAATCCACCTTATGAAAAATGAAAAGATAAAATTAAAGCCATATATTTTGCTTGTAAAAGTAACCGAAAGGTGCAATGTCGGCTGTTATCATTGCTCTATTTCTGCAACGCCTAAAGGAAATGATCTATCTTTTGATTTAGCATCAAAAGCAATACAAGAAGCAAAAAAAAGCGGAATTAACCGCATTCACTTAACAGGCGGTGAACCATTACTTTACGAATATCTAGCTGACATTGTACAAATTACAAAAGGTTTTGAAATGTTTATAGATGTAACATCTTCAGCCTTTACAAAATCAGGTGAAGATACACTTCAATTACTAAATAAACTTCATCAAGGAGGTTTAGATTGTGTGATGTTATCGTATGACGAACCACATTCAAAAAAGGTGAGTATTGAACACTTTACATCATTTGCAAAGCACTCTCAAAATCTTGGAATTCACCTTTGTGTATTTGTTTCAGAAGGTGGTAACACAACATTCAAGACATCCGACCTAAAAAGTGCTTTTATTGAAAATAATATTGATATTAATAAAATTGAATGGTCAATTTCAGAATATCAATTCGAAGGAAGAGGAAAAAAATTTATTGACTTTTCTGAAAAAAAACAAAGTGAAGAAGAACATTATTATCGTTGCCCTTATGTAATGTCAGTTCCAACACTTACACCCAACGGTGATATTTTACTTTGCAATATGGCACGTTTTAAAACAAAAAATTTTATTATTGGAAATTATCCAACTGAGAACTTGGAAACGATACTTCATAAGATGGAGCACTCTCCAATTTACAGATTTTTATCAAAATATGGTCCACAACAAAGTTTAAGAAACTTAGGAATTGCAAAAGAAGATGTGCCAAATGATATGTGCAGGGCTTGTGAAAAATATTTGACAAATCTTGAATCAATTGAATTCCAAAATAAATTAAATGAGTTGCTTTTGAATGACGACTTGACAGAAATTGAAGTTGATTACGAAGCTATTTTGCCAATATATCAAAGATATATTTCTGAATATGGAGAGAAATTAATTTAAAAGCATGGCAATAATCCTTAATCCTCATAAAACATGAAATTTATTTTATTACCTTCTATTAAATATGAGCAACTCTACTTATAAAAATATTAACGAGGTTCATATTGAAATAACGAATATGTGCAACCTGAGTTGTACCTATTGTTATGCCGAAACATTAACACCGAGAAAATATCAACCCAAAAACCTTTTCACCAATGAACTGTATAGAAATACAATTACAACTATTCTCAATGGAAGCAAAAGTGATATTTTAGATATAGTGTTTCATGGTGGCGAACCTTTATTACATAGTGCAGAATGGTTTGATGATGCTTGTTCATTTGCTTTAGAAAAAGCAGATGAACTTGGTAAAAAAGTATCTTTTAGTATGCAAAGCAATCTCACAATTTTGAGAGATGCTCACGTTGAAATATTCAAAAAGTATCGATTAAGCATTGGTGTTTCTTTAGATGGAGATAAAGAAACTCATAACTCTATGAGAGGGTTATTTTCAATAACAGCTACAAATATTTTTAAACTTCAGGAGATGAATTTATTTAGTGGAGTGATTGTAGTCATAAGTCATCATAATTGGAACAAGATGCCTGTGTTTTTTAAACAAATGCAGGAAATGAATATCCGCACTTTTCACATGAATATTGCTTCTGCTGTTGGAAGAGGAAATCCAATGGAACATTTAGGCACAGAAAAAACATTTACAGCTTTTAGAGATTGTATTGAAAGTATGTTGAGTTACAAAGGTGAAATTATAGACACAAGAATGATTAGAAAACTTAGCCAATTTCTAAATCCACCTAAATCAACAGATGATGCTTTTAAACAACTTCGTTGCGATAATATGTTTTGCCATGCGGGCGTTACAATGGTTGCTGTTCAACATGATGGCAATGTATTTCCCTGTGGTTGTGCTGGGTCAAGTGGCAATATGAAGAATTTTAAGTTAGACAATCTTTCAATAAAATCAGGAAACAGTCCGATTGAATACTTTGAAACACTAAAAAAATTTCATGCTAAAAAAGAAAAGTATCATAACGAATGCGTTCATTGTCCAGCAAAGTTTGTTTGTGAACATGGCTGCCCCGCATTTGACCATACCGACCCAGAAACGCCTGAAAATACCTGTGCAGCAACTAAACAACTTTATAACTATTTGCAGACTATTGACAGGGCAAAAATTGAGGAATTAGTTTTTTCTCACGAAAGCAAAACCATATCAGTTACCCAATGAATTTAATAGTAGTCGATAAATGTACAAACTATTGTAAGTATTGTTTTGCTTCAAATGAAATGTCGAAAATCAATGCTAAAACAGCATTGAGAAATGAAAATATTCCTTTTGTGTTAGATTTTATTCGCAATTCTGGTCCAAATTTTGAATTGAATATAATAGGCGGCGAACCTTTTTTATACAAACAATTACCGAGTCTACTTGAGCAAGTTTTGGAATTAAAAAATGTAAGTAAAATTTGCATTTTTACTGGTGGAATAGTCGCATCAAAAGTAGTTGATAAAATAAGCCATTTTGATACAACCAGAATAAATTTCATGTTTAACATGAATGAAAAAAAGGATTACAAAACAGAAAGAGAATATGATTTGGTTTTGCAAAATTTTGATTTGGTTCTAAGTTATGGATTTAAAGCAATTTTTGGTTACAACATTTATGAAATTAATTTTAATTACAAAGAAATAATAGATTTGTGTTGTGAATACGGGACACCAATATTACGTTGGACAATTGCTTTCCCTGAATTAGTTAAAAATCAATTCACTACTACTTTGCTGGCTGATGAATATAAGTTAGTTTCAAATAGGGTTGCTGATTTTTTAGAGGAAGCCTACCAACATGGAATAAAAGCGGGGCTTGATTGCCCTATTCCAAAGTGCTTTTTTAATAACGAACAAATGGGGAGAATTGCGTTAACACAATCTTTAACAGTCAACGCGATAAAATCATGTGGACCCGTTATCGATGTTACGCCTGATTTAGATGTTTTTAGATGTTATGCCTTATCTGATTTGAAAAGAACAAAGCTGACTGACTTTAAAAATTTTCAAGAAGCAATCGCTTTCTATGAAAAAAATGTAGATGAACTTTACAACACGCCACACACATTTGACTATTGCAATAGTTGTGAATTTGCTTTGAATAAGACTTGTTATGGAGGCTGTATTTCGCATTCGCCAAAATCAGTTGGCACAAGAGTATCAAAAGAAGATTTGCTAACAGAAATGTTCGAATATTTTCAGAAAAATGAATTTCAAAATGTTGAAATATTTTTTTCTAAAAATGAGTCTGTATTAAAAGACAACCCTATTGCAAACTACTTAATGTCTTATATAGCAGAAAGTAAAAACGAAATAAATGTAGCAAAAACATTTATAAGAAAAAGCATCATGTATTCCCAATCATTTGAAAATATTGAAACGTATAAAAATAGATTTATTTTACTTCTTAACAGGCAACAACATGAGTAAATTAATATTAGCATTAATGTTTTCAATCCTATTTATCTCCACCAGCTTTGCTAAACAATCTGAACAAGATATTTCAAAGTACGGTAGTTTACTAAAAAAAGAAAACGATTCGTTAAAAGAACAAGTTATTAATCTTCAAGAAATAAATAAAGAAATAGATTTATTAAAAGAACAGATTAGTAGACTTAAAAAGGCTAACGAAGAAAATGATAATATTCAAAGAATAAATGAAGGAATATATTCAAAAACAATTTCTTCATTGAGTGCAATAAATACAATTGCAGTGGTTGGTAGCTTGCTTTTAGTTGTTATTACTATTATTACTGGATTATTTGGTAACTACCTATATAAAAAGATTATTGATGTTGAAGACAAATCTAAAAAATCAGACGAATATATTAATGATTTTAAATTATTAAAAGAAAGATATGAAGAACAAAGAAAAAGGCATGATGAAGAACACAGTAATAAAATACAAGAGTTAGAGAGGCAGATTAATGAATCAAAGAAAGAAATTGATGATCACTCTTCAAAACTTTATTTTGAAATAAAACGTATATCCAAGTTAAATCATAATTTAATGTTAATTGATGATCAGATAAATGCTGGAGAATTTGACAGCGCATTAGGAACAATTAACAAGATACTTGAGAATACTGAGTTAGAAAATGATATATTAAATTGGTTGAAAATAGATGAAGGAATAATTTACTGTTCTGATAAAATGTTAGATATAGATAAAGCACTTCAGATTTTTTCTGAAGTGGAAGACTCTGCCGCTGACGGTGATAAAATTATTTTAGCTAATTTTATCGGTTACTGCTATTTGGTAAAGTGTAACGACAAAAATGAAGATATTTCAACTAGCTATGTAAATAAGGCAATAGAAAGATTTACTTATATAATAGACAATGCAAAATCAAAATTTGATAGGAAAAGAGCAAAATTGAATAAGGCAGAGTGCCACTTATTAATTAATGAGTTTGAAAATGCTTATAGACTTTGCATTGAAATAGAAACAGATGATTGTGGTATTACTGATTTAGATGTTCAATTCATAAAAACAGTTAAGTTAATATGTTTTAATGAAATGAAAGCTTTAGATAAAAATGATGAATTATATCAAGCATTTCAGAATATTGAATTTATAAGTAATATTAAGTATGCAAAAGAAAAATATATTTTTATTAATGTCTTAATTGAAAAGCTAGAGAAATCTTATCATGAATTTAAAACAAAAACCGAATAAACACAAATGAAGTATGATAACAAAAGATATTCATAATTTCGGAAATATATACAGGCTTACAGAAGAAGAAATTAAAAAATTTGAAACGCTGAGTGAGTTGTTTGAAGAAGAACAAAGCTTTATGCTTGAATTGAAGAAAAAATTCAATTTAGAAGTTCGGGAAGACTTACTCATTCTATTTGTTCAAATGTATTTGCTACGTTTTGCAATTCCATATTTTCAGATTACACAAAATGAGTTCCCTGATATATCTAATAAAGTTTTTTTAAAAAAAGTGCTTTACTATTGTCTTATAGGTAGGTTTGTAGATGATTTAGTAGATAATGATTCTAAAATGTTTAAAACTTATGAATCAATTTTACTTTATCAAAAATATTATTCTAAACTTTCAGTTATTCATTCAAATGATGAAAAAGAAAAGTTTGATAATTACTTATTCGATAGTACAAAGTATAGAAGCCCTATTTTAGAAGCTCCATTAAAATTTGAAAATATAAAGCAAGATATTTATGAAAGAATAAAATATTTTTTCTGTGAATCCGAGAAATATGACGTTCTAAATCAAGAAAATCTGAAAATATATACAGGAATATTATTGGGTGGTTTAGACTTAAATGATTTAATTGCAGATGGTTATTCTAAAAATTCATCGACTGTCATAAGCAATCATGTTTACAATAAATATTACAATGATGAAGGCAAGCTATTGTTGGATGAAAAACTTTTAAATTTTTATAGCTCTATTAAAATAATTTTTAGTAAAGAAAAAGAGCAGTTACTTGAATATTGTGAAAACAATAAACTTTTTTACACCGCTAATCTTTTAAAAATACAATTTCTTTGATTTTTGTTCTGCTAACATTTTTATGTCTGTGTATTATGATAATTTATAATAAGCCGTTTTTATATTTTGTATGGCAGAATTTTTTTTCTGGTGATGACTTTTTATTATTGCATAAAGATATGAAGTTATTGGAATGGGAAAACTATGATATGGGTAGCTATAAGTATCAAGTTAGTTGTGTGTACAGATATGAGCAAGGACTAATTGAAAAAATAATGGAACAACAGGTTTTAATGAGATTCTTATCAGTTGATTTTGTTGATAAATTAGGCGGTATTTTTAATGTTTTACTTAGCAAATGTTATGATTTAACTTATCATCGGATGACTAGCGGAGATTTTTCTTTTAGACATACCGATCAAAATTCATACGGTGAAAAAGTTAGATTGATTTTATATTTTAGTTCGCCAGAAGATTATGAGGGTGGAGAGCTTAATCTTTATACTGATAATGATGATAATGCTATTTATTGTAGCTATAAGTTGCCTGCAAATTCTGTATTCGGATTCATGATGACAAATGAATCTTATCATCAAGTTAATTCTGTAGAAAGCGGAGTTAGGTTATGTTTGGTCATAACATATATTTAGTTTTATATTATGAAAATTCTCTACCCAATTAACTTGATAACATCTGATATTATAGAATCATCTACAAAATTAGTTGACTTTTTAAATGCAGATTATTTTAAGAAAACACTTCATGGACAAAAGCTTGGTGATATGTATTTGTTAGGCAGTTACTGTAAGGCATCAAAGTTTATAAAAATACAAGATGAATATATTAGTGATAATGTTATAGCTAGAGGGTGTTACTTACCTCAAAATTATACTGGAATTCGTCCATTAATAAGTATTTTTAAGGAGATTAAGGGTTTAAATAGCAAACCAACTCTTATAAGTGAATGTCATTTAAACCTAGGCGAATTGATAGTAGTTCCA
Source organism: Methylococcales bacterium (assembly GCA_037133675.1). Lineage (GTDB taxonomy): Bacteria > Pseudomonadota > Gammaproteobacteria > Methylococcales > Methylomonadaceae > UBA4132. The sequence continues at coordinate 15,659 of JBAXNR010000036.1, read as the reverse complement.
GAGTCATCAGAAGTCTTTGCCTTGGTATCTCACTTTGAGGTTGACATCGATTCTTCTACTGAATTTCCAGAATCTATAAATTGGTTTTCTTGGCTTTCACATAATAAGAATCACTCTTTTTTTAGTCAGTCGGTTTGTAATCATTTCGACTCAAGTATTTTTTTAAATAAAAAAATAAATAAGATTGAAGCGTTATGCCTTAAAGAACCTTTTTTGGAAGCAGGTGTAAATGAAAGTTTAATGGGAGGACATAAAAAATATATTCAAATTCATCCAATTATGGATGAAGATGATTTTTTTAATTTTGTTTCAGCTATTGTTGCTGCTAATTTTTGGATATATCGTTCTGGAGATACATATTCTCAGCGTGTTTTAGATATACTTGAATGGTCTAAACTAAAAGAGACACCAGAAATAGTAAAAAAAACAATTAATAAATTAAATTCTAATTCATTTATTTCAAAAATATCAAAATTGTGTGGAATAAAATGCTCATCTATTAAAGAAATAATCGCTTATAGAATGAGTAAAGGAGAGGGCATTTTAAATCATACTGATGGCACATATAACGGAGAATTAATAGTAAGGTTTAATTGGTTATTGCAGAATCCGTCAAACAGAATTTTTGACTTGAGGTTTTGGAATCCAGAATCTGGTGATAAAGCCGATTGTTTTGTTGCTATACCTAATAGTGCTAGTATTTTTTTTCTTGGTATCGAAACTCCACATGATTTAGAACCTATGCCTGAAAATTGTGATAAAGATAGGTATAATATAATTCTAACTTTTGGACATAATTAAGTTTATGTTAAAAGCACAGATGTATGAAACACAATACAAAAACTATAACGCAGACCTCGTGATGTATGAATCACTATTAGACAAAAATTTTCCAGTTGTTGAATTTGGTTCAGGTACAGGAAGAATCACTTTATATTTATTAAAAAAAGGATTTACCGTTTACGGTATTGAAAAAGATGAAGAGTACAAAAACTATTTTTTGGAAAAATTGAAGTCAGAAAAAATTTTTGATAAGTTTAGTTTCATTAATGACACGTCTGAAATTGACTTTTATTGCAACATAATTTTTCCTTTTAATGTTCTTTTTTATTTGAATGAAGATGAATTAGAAAACGAATTTCGTAAAATTTGCAAAGTGCCTTTTAAGAAAATAATTTTTGAAACTGATAATATTATTGAATTGAGAAGAGATAATTTTTTAACCAAACACCATCAATTTAATGACAAAAATTTTAATGAAGTAGTTGAATTTTTTGACAATGTAGTTTTAATTAAAAATGAAGTTAAACAAGGAAAAAGAGTTATATTAAAATTTAATTATGAATTATTTCTGCATCATGCAAGTACACTTTTAAAATTATATAAGACTTACTTTGGACAATATGTTTTTTATGGTGACTTCCTTCTGTCAAAATATATGACATCCTCTACTAAATTAATAGCAGTAATCAATCGAACCAATTAATTCTATCTGCACGACTCCCAGATAAAACCTACCCACCATCCATACTTTGATGGTGATGATTGATGTGTTATTCATGCTCATAGTTCAGTAAAATACCTTGGAATCCATATATCAGTTGAATTTTTTGGCAAAGAAATCGGCGGTAAAATTTATCCTAGCCTATTGGAACGAGCGCACAGAGGGACGCTGTTTTTAGGTGAAATTGGTGGTATGGATAAAGAAACCCAATTGCGCTTGCTCAGTGCGTTAGAATCAAGTTCCTTTCTGCGTGTTGGCGGTAGTGAAGCCGTGAGTGTCGATGTGCGCATCGTGGCATCAACACGCATTGCTTTAGATGAAGAAGTTAAAGCGGGACGGTTTCGACAAGATTTATATTATCTGCTGAATGAAATCACCGTCGAAATTCCACCACTGAGAAATCACAGCGAAGACATACCCGCCTTACTCAGTTTTTATGTCGATTATTTTGTTCATCAAGACAAACTACCGTTTCGCAAATTTTCTATGGCGGCGCAAAACTTTTTACGCAACTACAGTTGGCGCGGCAATGTACGCGAATTAAAAAACCTAGTGCAACGGCTAATGATTTTAGGTGTGGGTGAAGAAATAGAACTGGATGAAGTTAAATCAGCACTTGGTTCTGTCGTTGGCGATCTTGCTACTTCTGGCTCTGTCCCTGATTTTTTTAATCTGCCCTTAAAAGAAGCCAGAGATCATTTTGAAAAAGCCTATTTGGAATACCATTTTGAACGCACAGGCGGTAGTGTTGCCAGATTATCCGCCGCTGTCGGCATGGAACGTACCCATTTGTATCGTAAATTACATTCTTTGAATATTAAATTATAGGGTTAGTAATAGTTACCGTAACTACTCAGCCTATGATTCATTGGGCTGAAGTTATCCATCTTTGGTCGGATTTGAGAGGGGATGAAACTATAACAGTTGACCCCTTCTAAATCTCTAAAAATGACACCGCTACGCTGCATTTGTTAGTTGAATCCAAGTAGTCTTTTAAATAAATAATAAAAAAATCAGTCCAGCTGCGGCACTTAATAATTTAGCTTTATTCGCAATAGATTCTTGCCAATAAATCAAGATAGACTCTATTTCGTTAGCAAAAAACATAGAAAGATTTGCTTTCTGACGACTACAAAACTCGGGTAATCCCCTCCATAATCGATAAAGCCCATAAAAAATACCCGCTATTATAATGTAAAACACAACGACTTGTGTCGTGTGTAGCGAGGTATCAAATAAAAGTTCAATCATGAAATCTAGTGAGGTTTCAGTCCATTCAAACAAGACATGAAGGGAGTCAACTAGTAAATGAAATACCTCTATAGGCGCGGCAAAAAAGATGGTAATAACCGTCCAAAATGATACCCGCAGTATCTGCTGTTTATTAGGGAAATTCAAACGACACTCCAAACAAAGCTAAAAACTTAAAAGGCACTGCCTTTTACCAATATTTATTGTGTCCATACTCGCGCATTTCTAAATAGACGCATCCATACGCCATATTCACGCCAATCATCAGGATACCATGAATTCTGCACCGTTCTAAAACAACGTTCAGGGTGTGGCATCATAATAGTAAAACGCCCGTCGTTACTGGTTAAGCCTGTAATACCTAGCGGCGATCCATTCGGGTTAGCGGGAAAGTCAGTGGTCAATGCACCGTAATTGTCAACATAACACAATGCTACTGCCCCTGCATCAAACGCTGCCTGTGGATTACCTGCAAACACCGCACGTCCTTCACCATGCGCAATACTCACAGGCATTCTTGAACCTTCCATACCTGCAAATAAAATAGACGGCGATTTTTGTACTTCAACCATTGCGACTCTAGCTTCAAACTGTTCAGAAGTATTACGCATAAAACGCGGCCAATGCTCAGCACCTGTGATGATGTCTTTTAAACCTGACATCATTTGACAACCATTACACACGCCTAAACCAAAGGTATCAGTGCGTTGAAAAAAGGCGGAAAATTCATCGCGGGCGCGAGCATTAAATAAAATGGATTTTGCCCAGCCGCCGCCTGCACCGAGTACGTCACCGTAAGAAAAACCTCCGCACGCAGCCAAGCCTGTGAAGTCTGCTAAGCTAACACGCCCGTGAATAATATCACTAATATGCACGTCAACACTGGTAAAGCCTGCACGGTCAAACGCCGCTGCCATTTCGACATGACCATTCACGCCTTGCTCACGCAAAATGGCGATTTTTGGTCGCGTTAAAACAATAAACGGCGCAGCAACATTGTTATGCACATCAAAACTGAGTTTGGTGTGTAAGCCGATGTCATTATCATCGGTGAGTCGGTCAAACTGTTGTTTGGCGCAGTCAGGATTATCCCGTAATGCCTGCATTCGGTAGCTAACTTCTGACCAGATAGTTTGCAGTTGTGCGCGGCTAGCGGAATAAATTAGTTCACCCGTGTGGTGAATATTAATTCGTTGTTCAGGAATAACGCGCCCAATAACATAAATACAATCGACTAAGCCCCAGTGTTTTAACAGTTTAACCACATCATCGGCATCACTGTCACGGACTTGGATAACCGCACCCAGTTCTTCATTGAACAAGGCGGCTAAGGCATCTGCACCTAAGTTGTCGATAGTTAAATTCGCGCCTACTCTACCTGCAAATAGCATTTCCGCAACCGTAGCAAATAAACCACCATCAGAACGGTCGTGGTAGCTAAGCAGTTTACCTTGGTTGTTCAGGGTTTGAATGGCTTCAAAGAAGGCTTTTAATAATTCGGCGTGGTCGAGATCAGGGCAGTTGTCACCCAATTGGGAATACACTTGCGCTAATACTGAACCGCCTAAACGATTTTTACCCGCGCCTAAGTCAATTAAAATCAACGCGCTGTTATTCACCGCCCGCATTTGTGGGGTGAGAGTTTTACTGACATCCAACACAGGCGCGAAAGCGGTAATAATTAACGATAACGGCGAAGTCATAGTTTTATTACCCGCTTCATCCTGCCAGCGGGTTTGCATGGATAAAGAATCTTTGCCGACGGGAATAGCGATACCTAAAGCAGGGCAGAGTTCCATACCCACGGTTTTCACAGTATCAAATAACGCGGCATCTTCACCTTCTGCACCTGCTGCTGCCATCCAGTTGGCAGACAGTTTGATTTTTTTCAACGAATCAATGCGGGCAGCGGCAATATTAGTAATGGCTTCGGCGATTGCCATGCGTCCAGATGCGGGGGCATTGATTACCGCAATCGGTGTGCGTTCACCCAATGCCATTGCTTCACCTGTCAGTGCGTGAAAACCTGAGGCAGTGACAGCAACATCGGCAACAGGCACTTGCCACGGGCCTACGAGTTGATCTCGTGCCACTAAACCTGTGACCGAACGGTCGCCGATATGAATCAAGAAACTTTTATCCGCTACCGCAGGAAACGCTAACACTCGTTGCACAGCATCAGCGAGGGTAACGCCGCTAAAATCCAGCGCGGCGGTTGTGGGTTGGCTATGAGTAACGTTGCGGTGCATTTTGGGTGGTTTGCCAAATAACACTGACATCGGAATATCGACAGGTTTGTCGCCTAATAAATTATCGGTTAACGTTAAATGTTCTTCATCAGTGGCTTCACCAATCACTGCAAACAAGCAGTGTTCACGCTCACAAAATTCAGTAAATAGAAGTAATGACGTGGGTTTAATGGCGACTACATAACGCTCTTGCGCTTCGTTACACCAGATTTGCATCGGCGACATACCGATGTCGTCATTGTTAACTTTGCGTAATTCAAACCGTCCGCCTTTATTGCAATCATGAATAATTTCAGGCACGGCATTCGATAAACCACCCGCACCGATGTCATGAATAGAAATAATCGGCGTGTCACTACCTAGCGAATTACAGTGATTAATCACTTCTTGGCAACGACGCTGCATTTCAGGATTTTCACGTTGTACGGAAGCAAAATCCAAGGATTCTGAGCTTGCACCTGAAGCTTGTGAAGAAGCCGCACCACCACCTAAACCAATTAACATAGCAGGGCCGCCTAAGATAATAATCAACGAACCCGCAGGAATTTTTTGTTTATTCACCAACATAGGGCGAATATTGCCCATGCCACCTGCTAACATAATCGGCTTGTGATAGCCGCGAAACGCATTGTCATTGCCTAATACGGGTTGTTCAAAGCTACGAAAATAACCCGCTAAATTGGGGCGACCAAATTCATTATTAAACGCCGCGCCACCTAAAGGCCCTGCCAACATAATGTCTAAGGCGGAGGCGATACGCTCAGGTTTGCCGTTGTCTTGTTCCCACGGTTGACTAAAGTTGGGAATTTTTAAATGTGAAACTGAAAAACCTGTTAAACCTGCTTTAGTTGATGAGCCGCGTCCTGTCGCACCTTCATCACGAATTTCACCGCCTGAACCTGTTGCCGCACCTGAAAATGGTGAAATGGCAGTCGGGTGGTTATGGGTTTCAACTTTCATTAATAAATGCGCGTATTCTTCCCTATAATGATATTCGCCCGTCATGGCATTGCGAATAAACACTCTTGCGACAGATCCTTCAATCACTGAGGAATTATCGCTATACGCTGATAAGATGTCCGCAGGGCTTTGTTTTGCGGTGTTGCGTATCATGCCAAACAGTGTGTGCGCTTGCTCTATGCCATCAATCGTCCAATTAGCATTAAATATTTTATGGCGACAATGTTCAGAATTAGCTTGTGCAAACATCATCAATTCAACATCGGACGGGTTTCTGCCTAAGGCTTGAAAACTTTCGACCAAATAAGTGATTTCATCCTCAGATAATGCCATGCCCAATTCAGCATTGGCTTGAATGAGCGCGTCTTGTCCTTGCTCCATAATATTAATGGTTTGCAACGGCGCGGGGTGATGTTCAGCAAATAAATCTAACTGGCTAGCATCGTAAATAACAGTTTGCGTCATGCGGTCATGCAATAACGTAGCTAGTTGGTGTTTGCTATCTTCTGACAAGCAATTACTGGCTGTTAACGTGTATTCAATACCGCGTTCCAGTCGTTTAACACTAGACAATCCACAGCGTTGCGCAATTTCAGTGGCTTTACTTGACCAAGGTGAAATCGTGCCTGAACGTGGTACAACTAACAGCGATTCACCTTGTGATTCAGTGTCGATACTGTCGCCACCGTAGGCGAGTAACTGCTTAAGTATAACCAATGAATTGTCGTCTAAATCGCGTTCAGTGCCGACAAAGTGCATAAAGCGTGCAGTCACAGAGGTGATAGAGGGTTCTATCGTTTGCAGAGAAACTAATAGATTGTTGACACGAAAGTCAGAAAGGGCAGAGCTACCAGAGATTTTTAGCATGATGAATAAGGCAATGTATGTAGATTGGGCTATGTGTAAAGCAAAAACCAACAAGAACTGGTTGTTATATTGGGCTTTCTTACGTCAGCCCACGCTAAGGATTATTTACCCGCTAAATTCGCTTTAATACTTTGTTGTAGAACTTTCAGTAATTTTAAACCGCCTTCATCAGTGGTTGGTTTTTGTTCTTCATTTAAAACCACTACATCGGTCTGTTGATTGTTTTCAACTAATTTAAGAAAATATTCTTTTTCATTGCCTTGAAAACCATGCAGCATGAAGTTTATCTCATTCATATAAGTACCATCTTCTACGGCTTTTTCATCGGGATCATATTGAACAGTGAAAACTTTGTCGGTTTGATTACGTTCGTTCACTTCAATGGATTTTCTGCTTAAGGCTTTGCTAACAACGCGCCACGCAGTAAGAAATGGTGTGTTAATGCGTAAGTAGTTGATATGATTACTCGATTCTTGCAGTTCAGCAGTAATCGATTTTGGATCTATAGTAGCAGGTAGATCATCGCTTGCCGATTCAGTGGGAGCGGCATTTTCAGCAGGTTTAGTCTCAGTTTCGGAAGGCTTAGTTGCAGTCTCAGTTGTATTAGCCGTAGCCTCAGCACTTTGAGGTTTTGCTGGACTGGCGACAGAGCTTAAATTAGTCCCTTTTGCTAGATCAGCAGGTACTGTCAGCTTAGGAATTTCTGTGGTGAACTGATAGTCTTTTTCCTTATCAGGGAATGCTTCTTTAATAGAGCTACAGGCTGATAAAGCACTTAACACAGCGGCGGCATAAAAAAAGCGAGTTAATAGTTTATTTTTCATTGAATAACTTCTGCTTGGTGCATTGCAGCACGCACCACATCAAAACACTCTTCGGTCAACCACGTTAAGGGCAAACGAATACCTTTGTCCATCAAACCCATTTCAACCATTGCCCATTTCACAGGAATGGGGTTGGATTGAATAAATAGAGCTTCATGTAAACCTGTTAATTTGCTATCAATCGCCAAAGCGGTTTCGCTATCACCTGCGATTGCAGCCATCAACATATCATGAACTAAGCGTGGCGCGACATTACCTGTCACCGTAATAGAACCATGACCACCTAATAAACAAAATTCACGGCTAGAGGCATCATCCCCTGTGTAAATCGCAAAATCACTACTGACTAGATCACGGATTTTTTTAACTCGCGATAAATCACCCGTAGCTTCTTTGATACCAACAATATTAGGAATGTGCGATAAGCGTCCAACGGTTTCAGGCAACATATCACAAACAGTACGACCTGGAACATTGTATAAAATTTGCGGAATATCCACCGCTTCTGCAATGGCTTTGTGATGTAAATATAAACCTTCTTGAGTTGGTTTATTGTAATAAGGTGTAACGATTAAACAGGCATCTGCACCTGCTTGTTTGGCTTTCTGGGTAAGATTAATCGCTTCGGTGGTAGAATTTGCGCCCGTGCCAGCAATAACGGGTATTTTTCCGTCAACATAGTCAACCACTGCTTTAATAACTGTGCAATGCTCACCCTCGTCCAAGGTGGCAGATTCGCCCGTTGTTCCTACAGCAACCAGTGCATCCGTGCCTTGCTCAATATGAAAAGCGACTAACGACTTAAGCCGTTTAAAATCAATTGCCCCGCTTGCCTCCATCGGTGTGACTAACGCTACGATACTACCTTGAATCATGAAATCTCTCGATCAAAATTAATACATTTACAAAACGATGGGCATTATAACAAGCAAATGCTTAAAAAAGGTACAAGCTACGTCAATCTTACATACGACATAGCGGCATCCTATACGTTTTTTGAAACTCAATGTAATTTTTAGAGATGCCCTTTAATTAAGTTGACAAACCAATACTTCGATTCTTTTCCGAATGTTGCACTTATAACTTGAATTCACCACTAATCATCTTGCTGATATTTACGGCGGATTGCCTCTTCGCGAGCATCGTCAATTTCTCGCATAATGCTTTTAACATCGGCGCGTTTTTCACTGCTTTTAAACTGCCCTGTTAATTCAACCTCTGGGTGTAATAAACCACTTTGATACAGTTTCCAGATTTCTTTGCCGTATTGGGTGGTCAATAGTTCAGACGCGAATTGCCCAAAATAATTCGCCAAATTATTCACATCACGTTCCAGCATTTGTGCGGCATTATTATTTGCTGCCGCATTCACCGCTTGCGGTAAGTCAATAACAACTGGACCATGCGTATCAATCAAAATGTTGTATTCCGATAAATCACCATGCACCAGCCCTGCACACAGCATACGCACGACTTCTTTAATCAATATCGCGTGATATTCCAACGCTTGCTCACGGCTTAAGTCAAGATCATTCAATCGTGGCGCGGCATTACCATCTGCATCAGTCACTAACTCCATCAGCAACACGCCTTCGATAAAGTTATAAGGCTTTGGTACGCGCACACCCACAGCCGCAAGCTGGTATAAAGCCTCGACTTCGGCATTTTGCCACGCGGCTTCTTGCTGTTTTTCGCCAAAGCGTGAGCCTTTTTGCATCGCCCGTGCTTGCCGACTATTACGCACTTTACGACCTTCTTGATACACTGTTTGTTGCTGAAAACTACGTTGGCTGGCATCTTTATAGACTTTTGCACAACGAATTTCACCTTCTGAGCGCACAACATAAACCGCTGCTTCTTTGCCACTTTTTAATGGGCGCAACACCTCATCAATTAAACCATCACGCACCAAGGCTTCAAGTCTTGTTGGAGTTTTCATTACCGTCCTTTAATAACCATGTTAATACACCTTCTCCCGCCGCTCGCCCACTGGCAAAGCAGGCGGTTAATAAATAGCCGCCCGTTGGTGCTTCCCAATCGAGCATTTCACCCGCACAAAACACGCCCGATAAGGCGCGTATCATTAAATTTTCATCCATTGCTTCAAATTTTACCCCACCCGCGCTACTAATTGCCTCATCAATTGGTCTGGGTGCAATTAAAATAATCGGCAAGGCTTTAATAGTAGTTGCCAGTTTTACAGGGTCATTAAACTTTGCGGCGGTCATTACTTCGCGTAACAAACCCGCTTTGATACCCGTAATTCCTAGTCGTTTGCGTAAATGATTTGCCATAGAATCTTTACCGCGTGCGTGCGATAAACGGGCAATTAATGATGACAAGTCTTTATCAGGTGCCAAATCAAGATGAAGCAGTGCTGATCCTGTCTCAGCACAATTATCGCGTAGCAATGCTGATGCGGCATAACACAATCCGCCTTCAATGCCTGTTTTAGTGATGATTAAATCACCGCGCTGAAAAAAACTAACACCATTAGCATTGCTAAAGCTTAAAGTCACCGACTTTAACGGTTGCCCTGCAAAACGACTGGAAAAATACTCACTCCAGCCGACATCAAAACCACAGTTGGCAGGTTTTAGTGGCGCAAGTTCAACGCCGCGTTGTTGTAGCACTTCTACCCACGCGCCTGTAGAACCCAATCGCGCCCAACTGCTACCACCCAACGCTAACACGATGGCATCAGCATTAATAATCTGTTCACCATCAGGGGTAGCAAATCGTAATTGACTATTGTCATTAGCAAGCCAGCCTAACCAACGATGACGCACATGAAACACCACCCCAGCTCTACGCAAACGCTGCAACCATGCGCGTAATAAGGGCGCGGCTTTCATATCGGTTGGAAATACTCGCCCCGATGAGCCAACAAAGGTATCAATCCCCAGATTTTTTGCCCATGCTCTGACAGCCTCAGGGGTAAAATGTTTAAGTATCGGTTCAAGATAAACCCGTTGCTCTCCATAACGCGACAAGAATGTCTCGAAGGCTTCGGCATGAGAAATATTTAACCCACCTTTGCCTGCCATCAAAAACTTTCGTCCGACCGATGGCATAGCATCATACAGTTCAACTTTGACACCTGTATGAATTAACACGTCAGCCGCCATTAAACCCGCAGGACCGCCGCCAATGATTGCGACCGTCTTATCGACTAAAGACATGAATAGAATTCCTTTCGATGTAGCTGGCATTTACAGCCAACCTTGAATATTAATTATTGATTTTAAAGTATTTTAATTTTCTAACACGCCTAAAAAACAAGGCTTAGGATACAGCATCAAATGCCTTAGAACAAAAGAGCCTTGTATTATGAATGGGGTGTGGCACATTTATAGGGGGAATTTTTGATCATCAGAAAATAATTGCATTCAGTCAGTTGCCGTTAAGCTTGGTACGAGTATTATAGCTTCCGTGTTCGTAACTAGGCTGTTAAACCCTCTTGATAACTTACCTGAAGGAATATAACAATGAAAAAAATACTTTTTTTTACTGCTTTGATTTTATTTTCACCACTGTCTTACCCTGATTTTAATTTTAATGATGGGCAATTTGCGTGGGGCAATGAGCATCGTGAGCATCGACATCATCATCATCGCCATAATGATAGTTACCAGCAGGGCTATTATCAACAGGCACCCAATGTTTATTACCAGCAACCACAGATTCGCTATTACTCACAACCACAACAACCGCAAATTTATTATTCCCCACAGCCACAAGTTCCCATTTATGTACGACCAGGCGAAATAAACCCTAATCTACGTCCCCCTTGGTAAGTTATCGTGATTTTTGCATTGCAGTCGCTTAATGGAGACTGTGAAAGTATTTTGGCATGGAGTCAAAAATATGTTTTTTGACTCCATAGTCATATAAAAATAACATTGGAGGTTATTCTAAATTCTTTCATGGTCTCGAAGAATGGCAAACTCACGATAATTCCTGTAATTGTCAAACTTTGTGAGTCCCCTAGCAGAGCTGGGGGCTTACTTATATTTTTATTTATCTCACTCTCCTTAAAATCGACTATATCGGGTATGATTGCCTAGTTTATTTAATTATCTTAGGAGAAAACAGCATGAGAGAATCGAGTGAATTAACAGTGACAGGCATGAAATGTGGCGGTTGTGAAAATACTGTCAAAGGTAAATTGCAGTCCGTTGATGGTATTACCGCAGTAAGCGTGTCTTTCAAAACGAATACGGTAAGCGTTGAATTTGACAGCGCGGTCGTTAATTTGGACACAATTAAAAGCGTTATCACTGAGGCGGGTTTTTCCGTCGAGTAACTTTTGCGTTAGGGGGTCTTTATGTCTCAAGAACAAACAGCGGATGGCATACGTTTATCCATTTTGGGAATGCGTTGTGCAGGCTGTGTGAGTGCGGTGGAAGGGGCATTAGCTGGCGTGGCGGGTGTGAATGAAGTCACGGTAAATTTTGCCGACCATTCAGCCGTTGTTAAAGGCACGGCCGATCCTGAACAGCTTAAACTAGCAGTCAAAGAGTCTGGCTTTGATGCCGCTATTATGGAAGGCTTTGAAGACCCTGCTGAGCAAGAGCAACAAGAACACCAACGCTACCAACAATTGATGCAAAAAGCCAAAGTTGCGGGTGGCTTTGGGGCGTTTTTAATGCTCATCGATATGCTAGGCTGGATGCCACACATGGGTTCACCCGCTGGGCAATGGTTCTGGCCTATTGTAGCGGTGATTACGCTAGGGATTATGGCGTATTCGGGTGAGCATTTTTATAAAGGTGCTTATAAATCGTTGCTGTTAAAGCAAGCCAATATGGATACGCTGATTGCCTTAGGCACGGGTTCAGCGTGGATATATTCCTGTATCGTTATTGACTATCAAGCCATGTTGCCGACGTTAGCTGCTCATGCCTATTTTGAAGCTGCTGTGGTGATTTTGGCATTTATCAATTTAGGTACGGGTTTAGAAACCTTAGCTAGAGGGCGTACCTCATCGGCGATTCGACAATTAATTGGTTTGCAACCACGCACAGCTAGGGTGATTAGAGATGGTGAAGAGTTAGACATTGCCATTGAACACGTTGGTTTAGGTGAAACTTTACGCGTTAGACCTGGGGAAAAAATCGCCGTCGATGGAGTGCTGATTGAAGGATATTCTAGCGTTGATGAATCCATGCTCACTGGTGAATCATTACCGATAGAAAAAACCGTGGGTATGCAGGTGGTGGCAGGAACAATGAATCAAACAGGCAGTTTTTTATTTACTGCGACACGCATTGGCAGAGATACCGCCTTAGCGCAAATTATTAACAGCGTGCGACAAGCCCAAAGTAGCAAACCTGAAATCGCCCGCTTAGCCGATAAAATTTCAGCAGTATTTGTACCCGCAGTAGTTGCCTTATCGGTATTTACCTTTTTAGTTTGGATCATTTTTGGCCCTGAACCCTCGTTAGGTTATGCGTTTGTCACTTCCATGACCGTGCTAGTGATTGCTTGCCCTTGTGCTTTAGGTTTAGCAACACCGATTTCGGTGATGGTGGCAGTGGGCAGAGCTGCGCAATCAGGCATATTAATTCGTAAAGGCGAAGCACTACAAACCGCTGGCAAAATTAGTTGTTTAGTGCTGGATAAAACAGGCACAATCACCGAAGGCAAACCCACAGTTGCCGCTGTTTCAGCCTTAGCTGATTTGAGCGAAGACCAAGTTTTACAACTTGCCGCCAGTATTGAATCGGGTTCAGAGCATCCATTAGCTGCCGCAATTTTAGCCGCCGCCGAACAAAAACAACTGTCACTCTCCAAAGTAACTCAATTTGCAGCTAGTGCAGGTCATGGTGTCATCGCAAATATTGATCAGCAAGCTTTATTGTTTGGCAATACTGCGTTAATGGCAGAACACAGCGTAGCAACTACTGACTATAACGAGCAATTGGAACAGTTTGCTCGTTTAGGACAAACGCCAATGTTGTTGGCAGTCAATCAACGCATAGTCGGTATTATTGCCGTGTCTGATCCCATTAAAAAAGATTCAGCCGCCGCCGTTCAACATCTGCAACACCTTGGGATTCGACTTATCATGGTAACAGGCGATAACAAAATTACCGCCCATGCGATTGCTAAACAGGCAGGTATCAGCGAAGTCAGAGCGCAAGTGTTACCGCAAGATAAAGCCGCCGTGGTCAAAGAATTGCAACAACAAGGCGAGATTGTCGGCATGGTGGGCGATGGTATTAATGACGCGCCCGCATTAGCACAAGCCAATGTTGGTTTTGCCATTGGCACAGGCACAGACGTTGCCATTGAAAGTGCCGATGTGGTGATTTTGCAAGGCTCATTGCTCAAAGTCCCAGAAGCGATTGCCTTATCCAAAGCCACAGTGATTAATATCAAACAAAACCTATTTGGCGCGTTTATTTATAACTCACTGAGTATTCCTATTGCAGCAGGGTTGTTATACCCAGTATTCGGTGTGTTATTAAATCCAATGATTGCAGGAGCGGCAATGGCAATGTCTTCGGTAACAGTAGTAACTAATGCCAACCGTTTACGTTGGACGAAATTAGACGATACCAGTAATCGTTAAAACGTTTGCTGAATTCAAGCAAAGAAGGCGTGACTTGTCACGCCTATTTTTTTCCCGCTATTAAATTACTATCCCACTAAAATACAAAGTGCGTGGTAATTCAGAATAGTTAATTCACGTTTATGTATTTCCAGTAAACCATCATCCTTTAAAGCGTGCAAAGTACGGTTGACATGTATTACCGTCAATCCAAGCATATCTGCTATATCTTCTTGCTTAAGTGGAAATTGAATCGCATATTCTCTGTTTAGACCACGCCGCTGGAGTCGATGATAAAGTTCCAATACCATAAAAGCGATCTTTCTCCGCGCACTGTAATGCGTAATATGAGTCAGATACCGCTCAGTCAACATCATGTCACGCGCCGCCGCCGAAGCAAAACTAAAAGCCAGCTCTGGTCGTGTAGCACATAACTCTATAATATTCGGCACCCTACAGACAACACTGTCCAATAAAGCGATAGCCGAATAAATAGAAGGTTCTTGAAGATGGACTTGAAATCCGAATAGTTCTCCAGGCAATACTGAGCGAAAAACTTGGCGTTCACCGTCTTCAGAAAGTCTGGTTAACATAACCCATCCCTCTCGCAAGACAAATAGCTCATGATTCATATCCCCTTCATGATATAAATACTGCTTAGCAGTAAAGCTCAGATTTTTAACCCCATGAGCATCAAACTCGGTTGACGAACCGTTTAACAAGCTTTTGCAAAAGTGAAAATATTGATTAGGACAGCTATAGCAAAGTCCTCTTGAACCATTTGAATGACCGTTCATTTTATCTAAATCCCGATAGCAGTTCAAACAGCAATGAAAACTCAGACTAAAAGCTTAAATCGCTGTTTTAGATAGATATAAATGTGGATCGGATTTCAGTTTTTTTGTCCATCAAGCAATGCCGTTTTGTCATTAGTTCTTACGAAAACCACATCCATCCACTCCCCCTGAGATCACTATTTTTGCGTAGCAGAGTAAAAAGGGCAAGCACTTAGAATGGGGTATTAATGGATATAAAATGGATACTAAAAATACCCACTACTAAAAATACTTAAGATAACATATTGATATTAAATAATAATATTTTTATTTGAATACAGTTAATTTTTCGCTAGAAATTTATTTTTCAAAAACTTAACTTATGTTAATTTTTTGATTGGCGATAGTTGATAAAATGAACCTGCCTTGTTGGTTCTAGTCCAGAAAAGTATTTTCCTTATAAAATCGTCGAGTTTGAAGTAGAGCTTTCGGCATTTTTATACGCCTTTGCTCAGTCTTATCAGGCGGTAACTTACCTTCCATGTTTGGCTTTACCGTTTATGATTCAATCAGTCAAGCAAAGATGGTTTTTATCAACCACAAAGTTATGAATAAATGTAGAGCTAACTGCTAATAAACTGATTATGAAATAATAGGCGAAACAGTGGCAAA
>JBAXNR010000035.1:0-34202 GCA_037133675.1 Methylococcales bacterium | reverse complement strand
TTGCCACTGTTTCGCCTATTATTTCATAATCAGTTTATTAGCAGTTAGCTCTAGCAGGCTTTATCGTTTGCCCACGCGGAATCGGTATAATCTGTGGGCAAGCAAAAAGATGCTTACCCAACCTACAATTAATCCGTAAGGCGGAATAGCCAGTAACCAGCATGGAGCTTGCGGAATGCGTGGGGCTTTTCGTGATGATGCTATTGCTCCCCTTGTTCCGCTATGCTCCACAAGGGCTACGCAACCCATAATAGCGACCGTGTATTCTGCCATACGTTAATAAACAGCTAGTTTGAGTGAATGACAATCTAGCAAATTTTATTTTGCGCAATACTCATGGGTGGTTAGCACTTGCTTGATTTGATAAGGCGCGTTGGGCATTAAAATAAATTCACTCGCGCCGATGTCGCTGTCATCATTGCCCCAATCGTAGGTATAACCTAAACCCGTCCACGGTACGCCTGCCGATTCTCTGAAACTTTTAAAATACAGATTTTTATAAAATTCGCCATAGTTGGGAATATTGGAGACGGCTGGAAATTTTTCAGGTACTTTGGTTTCACATTGGGTATCGTTAATTTCTGGGTCAACACAAGGACGGAATAAATGCTCTGGGCTAACCCACATTTCCACAAAAACATCGTATTGCCATTCGGGAGCTAAGCCCAGATATTGCTTCAAGCGTAAATTCAATTCATCGTCTGTGTCACGCTCGTAAGCTTGACAGAATGCCTTAACTTGCGGAGCAGCACTCACCCACAGTGCGTAGTTTGGATTGCTAGGGGCTTGGGTGTTATTTTTGACAAATTTTTCGTAAGCATCACGACTTTTCCACGTCACTACCAGTAGCTTGGTTTTATCTTCATTCCACACCAACTTAGGATTATTAGGGGTAATTGCCAATAACGTATTGGTTTTTTCTTTGGCTTTGACAATAGCGGCATCTTTGACTGCCTTATTATATTGTTGTTTTAATGGTAGTGCGGTGCAAGCTGTGATTATCAGTGCAGTAGTACACAGTAATATTGGCGTTATTTTCATCAGAAAAACCTCGTTAATGTTGGAGTCGTAATAATAGATTAGTCGGAGTACAAACCTAAATTTGTACTCCGACGATTGCACTTTAACCCTTAATGCACAACACCTGTTTCAGTGTATGCACCACTTCCACTAAATCGCTTTGGTGTTCCATCACTTTATCGATGTCTTTATAAGCCGCTGGAATTTCATCGATCACCCCGCTATCTTTGCGACATTCTACGCCCAGAGTTTGTGTATGAACATCGTCACTGTCAAATTGCTGTTTTGCCGCGCTACGGCTCATGACGCGACCTGCGCCATGTGAACACGAACAAAATGATTGTGGGTTGCCTTTACCACGCACGATGTAAGACTTCGCGCCCATACTTCCAGGAATAATACCTAACTCGCCCTCCCCTGCCCGTATCGCTCCTTTGCGTGTCACCCATACGGACGTACCAAAATGCTGTTCACGCGCCACATAATTATGATGACAATTGATAGCTTCTTTAGTCACACCAAACTTGGGTAGTTTTTTTCGCAACGCTTCACAAATTAAGCTCATCATTTCGCGGCGATTTGCCAGCGCGTAATCTTGCGCCCAACCGACCGCCTCCAGATAATCATCATAATGTGCCGCACCTTCGCTGAAATACGCTAAATCTTTATCAGGCAAATTGATGATATGTTGCCCCATATCTTTTTTTGCCAAGCCGATAAAATACTCACCGATGACATTACCGATACCACGACTGCCCGAATGTAGCATCACCCACACATCATCATTTTCATCTAAACACAGTTCGATGAAATGATTGCCGCCGCCCAATGTACCGAGTTGCCGCACCCACGTTTGATAGGATTTTTTCTGCATAGTATTAATTTTACGATGCTTGCCTAAAATGCTGTGCAGTCCCACCGCTAAGCCAGTCACGGTGGATTGTTTAGCGCGGTCTTGTTTGTGCATATTAAAACCCACAGGAATCGCCTCTTCGATAAACAAACGCAAGGAGCGCAGATTATCAGGCAAGTCGTGGGCTTTAATCGACAAGCGTAAGGCATTCATACCACAGCCAATATCGACCCCGACCGCAGCAGGAATAATTGCACCGTTTGTTGGAATAACAGAGCCGACAGTTGCACCTTTGCCAACATGAACATCGGGCATCACCGCAATATGACTGTGAATAAACGGTAATTGCGATAAATTATAAAGTTGTTGAAATGCCGCCGAATCGATTTCGTTGGTGTAGATTTTCACGGGGACTTTGCCCTTAGTGATGATTTTTTGAATAGGCACGAGCTAACTCCCATTAACCGAAAATCATAGGCAAAGCAAAGCCCTACCACATTCGGTTTGGTTAAAAAATAGATTATTTTTTGAAAGCCCGATTCGTTGAATCGGATGAATTACCGAGGGATAACGAATGCGAGGCTAAAACAAATGACAGTATCGAACATGGCAGCCTCCTAAATGATGCGAGTGGGTGAATGGAAAGTGGCGCAATCTACGCGCTAAAATGAGTTTTGTCAAATTAAATACTGGCGTACAAAACTAAGTTTGTACGCCAACATCAAGATTATTGAAATTATTTTTTAAAGCGATTAACTGCAAACTCATAAATCAGACGGCGTTTAAGGTATGCCGCATAGCCCAATAAACCTAACACAAATCCGTTAAATAATTTCCCGAATACTGAGTCTTGCTGAGTAGCTGCTGCCGTTGCTTCTGTTTCAGAGGCTTTAACAGCGGGCGTTTGTACCGCCACTTTATTCGGTGTAACAGGTTCTTTTAGGTCTGGCAAACCTAAACTACGAAACGCATCGTAATCTTGCCAGATAGGGTATTTACCTTGCCAAAGTTCTTTGGTGAAATAAGGTGCGAGACTCATACCATGCGCCATAGGAATCCCTCTTTCGTCAACAAAGCCTTTATAAACCACCAAACTAATATCGCCACCTTCGCCGTGTCCGTTAGTAGTAAAAGATTTTTCAACGTGGTCATGGAACATCCAAATACCTTGCCCGAAGCTGTTTAAGCCGTCATCTTTGCCGCTTAATGATAAATCAAGGCGTTGCGCGGGAACCATGCCATGTACATCACGCTGAATATAAGAACTAGGTCCGTTATCAACACCATCGTAATGAGTAACTGTCGGTTTATGCCCATGAATATGCAGAGCAAATGATTCTGTATGACCATTTAATACCCGCAATTTAACATTTTGATTTTCTTCCATGTAAATCAACGACTCTCTTAAGGTATAAGGGAATGACCGACCATTGAGCATAAAATAATCATCGGTAGCATCGGTGATGTCATATTCAGTATTCATGTGTTTGGCAATCAAACGTGGATCATTGGCAGAACGTGCCACTAATTCATGAAGTTCTTTGTCGGCTGATTGGTAGTGTAAATCGTACTCGCGTGAGTATTTTTCCAGCACTGCAACAGAAGGATGGCGCACTTGCCCTGCACCGACGTTTAACGTTTGTGGCCAGTTATTAGGACGATTTTCTTCAACGATAAACATACCTTGTAAGCCCATAGGAATATGGGTGTGCGGCTGAACGTGGCAGTGATAATACATCGTACCAGGTTGACGCGGTTTAATCACATAGGTTTTACTTTCACCAGGCATGGTGTCCATATTACTGGTTTGACCAACGCCATCATTACCGTGTTGACTCATATCCATAAACGGATGATCTACGCCATGTAAATGAATAGAATGCGGCAAATAATGGGTGTTTTCCAACACTATCCACACGACATCATCTTGTTCAACTCGAATAACAGGCGATGGAGCGCGTAATAATGAATTCGCTTCAGTTTCATAGAGACTGAGTGTAGACATATCACGAGTTTTTGGTGCGTAAACCCAAAATGTAGGCTGTATTCCTGGGGCAATATCAAAGGTAGTAATTGGGGTTTTAACATCAGGTGAACGCCCGTTTAGTTCAACAACTTCTAATTTAATGATAATTTTGTCAGGATCGCCGTCACCGTCCATATCGTCTGACATGGTAATTGCATCGGCGGCAAGTTGGGTATTCATCAATGTTTCCATTGAAACACCATTGGTACCTTTAACAAAAGCAGCAATATCGGCTGGATTGTCTGGATTACAAAGGCGTGATTCTTGTATTTTTACGCCATCAACGACTTGCTCTTTACGCCATTCAGGATCGGTAAAATTAGAGCAGACTTCTTCTACTGTTCCGAGTTCAACTTTGGCTGAAGGCGGCAAATCAGTCGCAGCAAAACTCCAAGAGTGCATAAGAAGTAAAGATATGCCGCCAGTAAGAGTGATAAGTTTTTTACGCATTAAAATGACCTCGGAAAATACACAAAAGATGAGATACGACTAAGAAATAACTAGAATTATTATTATGCGGATATTCTAACCGAATATGCCATTGAAGTCTTTTTTAGCTAATCATTTTAAGTGTACACGAATGAACAAAAACTTGTTTAACTCAGTTACTATAATCTGTTGATGGTGCGCGTTAAAGCTGTCTTACCAACCACATAGTCAACTCGTCAACATAATCTGAAGCGTAGCCCGCCTCTTTCAATGTCCATTTGAAAGCATTACTCAGTTGCGCTCGTTTGTAGATATTTAAGCTATTATCTTTCTTAAATTCCTCAATTTTTACCTGTATCGTAGTCAGTACCTTTTTGGTTCTGCGGGCAAAGCGTTCGTCATCTATTTTCTGACTACTATCAACAGGGACTTTTTCAGTGAAAATCACACCCAGTGCTGTGCCAAATTCTTTAGCTTTTGCGGCATCAAACCAATTCAAACCCATTTGTTTCTCCTAGTTAATCTAGTAAAGTTTTTGTTGCGCGTGTCTCTTTTGTGCATGACATTCAAATCTAAAGAGCCAACGTACAGTGTAATTTTTTAGCCGAAATATACCATTTATCGCAGTTATACTCCAGAATGAAAGAAATCGATTTAATGCCTTGTACTAACATAACAGCGTATCTGGGCATTTTGATATTTAGAGAGAAATCTGAAAAAAAGCCCACGATTTTAACTGTGGGCTTTTGGGGGGTGTTATTTTTTACCGCTTTCTTGTTGAATCAATTGATTCATGATTTCAATCATTTTTTCATGTGATCCTGCCATTTTACCGTTGGTTCTATATTTACCATTGATAATAATTGCAGGAACACCTGTGATTCCGTAGCGAGCTGCCATCGCGGGAGCTTGACGAAGTTTTGCATCCACAGGAAATGAATTATAGGCTTCATGAAAATCGGCTTCTTTAACGCCGTGGGCGACAAAAAACTTGGCTAACTGGTCTTCGGTTTCTAGTTCTTCTTTTTTATTCTGCACAGCATCAAAAAAATCAGCATGAACTTTATCAACCACACCTAATGCTTCAGCGGTGTAATACGCTTTAGCGTGTTTAGTCCACGTTTCACTAAATGCCGCTGGTTGACGAATAAATTCGACATTTTTAGGTAGATTTTCTTTCCACTTATTCAACAGCGGTTCAAAATCATAGCAATGTGGGCAGCCGTACCAAAAAAACTCAATCACTTCAATTTTAGCAGGATCATGAGTGGCTTGGGCGGGCGAAATGATTTCGTAACCTACAGGTTCAGCTTTTAACAAGGCTGAAAACAAAAACAGTAAGATTAATAAGCTGGTCTGAGTGATTTTTTTTAACATGGTTTAAGTGTCTCCGTTATGCGTTTATTTCATCATCGAAATACGGTAAGAAACAGCTTTAATTTCTTCAACCGTCATTTTATTGCTAATCATGTGCATCATGTTTTCGGGATTATTACTGCGATTGCCATTTTTAAAATCAGTCAATGTTTTGATTAAGTAATCAGCATGTTGTGAACGCAATGCAGGAAAAGCAGCAGGTTCATTACCTTCACCAAGAGGACCATGACAGGCGATACAGGCAGATACTTCATGGGGTAAGTCACCATTACGGTATAGATTACTGCCTTCAGCCATTAATTTATCCATTGCAGTTTTTTTATCGGCGGCAGAAGCAGCGGGTTTGTCATCGTCATCATCATTATCAACAGGTAAGTCGTTAGCTGAGACTTTTTGCGCCATATAATAGGCAGCAATATCGGCTATATCCTTATTACTTAACGATTGTGCAATAGATGCCATCATTGGATTTTTACGCGTCCCATCTTTGAAAGCGTGTAATTGTTTTTGCAGGTAAGATTCATCCTGCTGGGCAAGCTTGGGGAATGTTGATACCATGCTGTTGCCGTTTTCACCGTGACAACTGACACAGCTAGCGGCTTTGGTTTCGCCTGCCTCAATATCTGCTTGGTTATCTGCGGCGTATAATATACTTGAAGTACTGGCAAGTGCCAGAGTGAGTGAAAGAGCCAGCCATTTTTTTCTCATTAGATTCCCCCTATTGGAATAGTTATTCATTTATGCTCGCCTTTGATAATTCATGCGCAGCCTAAATCCTGTTTACATTTTACCTTAATTACTAACGCTGAACGAGACAACGATGAACCCACTTTACCACCAAGCTAAATTTATTAATAGCTCCCCGCACCTTAAAGATGCACCTGCCGACCAAGGTAGCGAGATTGCTTTTGCAGGTCGCTCTAATGCGGGCAAATCCAGTGCGATTAATACCTTGACTCGACAACGTGGCTTAGCCAGAATCAGCAAGACACCTGGTAGAACCCAAATGCTTAATTTCTTTGAAATTAATGAGCAACATCGCTTTGTCGATTTGCCTGGTTACGGTTATGCTAAAGTCCCTGTGGCGGTGAAACTAAAATGGCATGAGTTAATGGAAAACTATTTAAAAAAACGTAAATCCTTACGCGCTATTGTTTTAGTCATGGACGTTCGTCATCCATTAACCGAGTTTGATTGGCAAATGGTGGAATGGTGTCGGCATACCCAATTACCCTTGCATATTTTACTCACTAAAGCCGATAAGCTTACTTATGGAGCCGCTAAAAATACCCTGATGCAAGTAGAAAAAGAACTTCAAGAGGTTAATTTTCCGTTGAGTATACAGCTATTTTCAGCGTTGAAAAAAACGGGCGTTGATGAGGTTCATCAAGCACTGGATCGTTTATTTAAGCAAGGTGATGCTTAAAAAGCCTAAACATCGTTGGTAGTGGATTAAATCTGTTGTTTTTACTTTTGAGTATAACTGCCAGTCCTTTGCATCTACACAAATGTTTTATTCTTTAGATTTGAATCGCGAGCAAGGCTCGCTCCTACGGGTTTTTGATGTGTGATAACAGAAATTCTGTAGAAGCGGCTCTTAGCCGCGAAAACTGTGTAGATACTAATGCCTTTAAAAGAATGGCAGTTATTAATATCACTATAAGCAGGTTTAACCCACTACCGCATCGTTATCTTTACAGGAGAAGTGCTATGAAATGCTATTTTTTATTGCTTTGCTTGTTGTTAGTCGGCTGTTCAAGTTTGCCGCCCACTATCGAAAACCCACCCGCGATTGATCTTGCCTATAGCTACGCGATTCAAGACCCTGCTCGTTATAAAAACGTACCTGTGCGCTGGGGCGGCTTGATTGCTGAAGTAGAAACCGAACAAAATGAGAGTTTCCTGCAAGTATTGCTTTATCCTCTCAATAGCTATGGTCGTCCGCTGTTAGATGAACAGCCACAAGGACGTTTTGTCGTCAAAAGTACGAAATTTCTCGATCCCTTGGTTTACGCTAAAAACTCTGAAATAACCATAGCAGGATCGTTAATCGGTAACATCAATCGCACCATCGGTAAAAAAGTCATGTCGCTACCTCTAGTATTATCGACAACACTTTATTTGTGGCCTGTTTATGATGTAAACAATTACTACGGTTACGGGGGTTATGGCGGCTACGGCTACAGTGGTTATGGAGGTTTTGGTTACGGCGGTTTTGGTTTCCCCTATTATGGCTATCCTCGCTATGGAGGATATGGCGGTTTTAGAGGGGGATTAGGACGACGCTGGCACTAGCAAACTTGATTCAAATAGGTGGGAGCAATTCTAATTGCACCCACCTTACGATATTAAGCAAAGAATCCAGACAGATACAACGCTTCACCTTCGCCCGCTGAGGTAAATCTCACCTCCTCATCAAAGACTTCCACATTTAGCGGATATAGCTCCTCTTCATCCTCAAAATAAGTCGATTTTAGATAATATTCACCATCTGCTTCTTTAATCAGCGAGGTGATGTAATCTTCGTTATCATCACGGGTATCAATGTTTTTTAGGGTGAAAGTGACGCTTAGACCATCGGCGGCTACTTGAGTAGCTGCGTTGGTTTGTTCATATTCACAAACGATGTCATCATCATTGTCTTGGGTAAAAACGTAAGTCATGGAAAAATATTCAATATCATGTAAATCGAACAACATATTAAGACACCTCTAGCATATTATGTAAGGCTTTTTTAGCCAATGCGGCTTCCTTAGCAGGGACGGAAATTTGATTAATCACAAAACCAGCAGCTAGGTTTTCTAACACCCACGCTAAATGTTGCGGATCGGTTCTAAACATCGTGGAACACATACACAATGTGGGGGACATAAAATGCACGTTTTTACCTTGGGCTTTGCAATCTTCGTGTAAGCGATTGACTAGGTTTAATTCGGTGGCAACTAACCAACGGGTATTGGGTTCTGCGGCACGGACAGTTTTTAAAATGTATTCGGTAGAGCCGACATAATCAGCTTTTTGACAGACTTCAAAACACGCTTCTGGGTGTGAAATAACCTTAGTTTCAGGAAAACGCGCCAAGAAATTATCGATTTGTTCGGGTTTAAAAACTTGGTGTACTGAACAATAGCCATTCCATAAAATTATTTTTGCAGCGCGGATTTGCTCCACGGTCAATCCGCCCATCGGCTGATTAAAATCCCACGTCACCATTTGTTCTAAGGGTATGCCCATGCGATAGCCCGTATTGCGTCCTAAATGTTGGTCAGGGAAGAACAGCAC
Source organism: Methylococcales bacterium (assembly GCA_037133675.1). Classification (GTDB taxonomy): domain Bacteria; phylum Pseudomonadota; class Gammaproteobacteria; order Methylococcales; family Methylomonadaceae; genus UBA4132. Next base: position 25,215 of record JBAXNR010000035.1, on the reverse strand, counting down.
TTTTTCGCGCTGAGAAAAACTCCATTCCAATATTTTTTGCGCATTCGAGGACGTGCAAACAATACCCTCATGCTCACCACAAAAAGCCTTTAAATCAGCCGCTGAGTTGATGTAAGTCACAGGAGTAACCGAATTATCCACATCGATAACCTGCGCCAACTCTTGCCAGCATTTTTTTACTTTAATCAAGTTTGCCATATCAGCCATTGAGCAACCTGCGGCTAAATCGGGCAAAATGGCGATTTGTTCAGGGCGTGACAAAATATCGGCGACTTCTGCCATAAAATGCACCCCGCAAAAGACGATGTATTCGGCTTCTGATTCGGCAGCATCTCTGGATAATTTAAGCGAATCGCCCGAAAAATCAGCGTGTTTAAAGACTTCATCGCGTTGGTAATGGTGTCCAAGCACCACGCAGCGACTGCCTAGCTTGGCTTTAGCGGCAATGATACGCTCATCACATTCGGCATCATCAAGTAGGGCATAATCTTGTATTGGAAAGGTCATTTTTATAGAGCTCAATTGAAAAAGGCAGTAAGTTGGTTTAATTTTAATTTTGTCGCTCAGACAAAGCTAGTAATAGTTTGTGATTTGAACAATTCAAAGAAAGTAAGAGCCACTATTGATTTTACCATTGTCTTTGGTTTTTACAGAGTATCAAACTTGACACCCAATCCTCCTAACCCACAATAACCTTGCGGATTTTTAGCAAGGTATTGTTGATGAGCATCTTCAGCATAATAAAATACACTGATAGGTTTAATTTCAGTGGTGATTTCTTTAAGCCCTTGTTGGTTGAGCCGTTGTTGATAATGCTGTTTTGAAGCCAGAGCCGCATCGAGTTGTGCTGGGGTGGTCGTGTAAATAGCAGAGCGATACTGAGTGCCGATGTCATTACCTTGCTGCATTCCTTGGGTGGGATTATGTGACTCCCAAAATACTTGCAATAGTTCTTCATAGCGAGTTAACACAGGATCATAAATAACACTGATAACTTCGGTATGTCCTGTTTGTCCTGTGCAAACCTCTTCATAGCTAGGATTAGGGGTATAGCCACCACTATAACCGACTGCTGTGCTGAAAATGTGGGGATATTGCCAGAATTTTCGTTCTGCCCCCCAAAAACAGCCTAACGCGAACACTGCTTGTTGTAAATGCTCTGGAAACGGAGGGGCAATCGGATTGCCTGTGATTAAATGTCGGTTAGTGATGGGTATAGGCGTTGATCTTCCTGCTAGCGCATTAGCAGGGTCAGGTAAAACGAGCTTTTTTGATGAAAAAATCATGGCTTATGGTATGTTAGAAAATAGAATGACCTTTTTAGTGGAAACAACATGATAGAGCAAGATTTTTTACGCCGATTTTTATTTGAAGAATTAGGGGTGCGCGGTGAATGGGTGAATTTAACCGCCAGTTGGCAAGCCGCTAAACAACATCAACACGGTTCTGAGCCTGTGCAACAGTTGCTAGGTGAAGCGTTGGTAGCGGTGGTAATGTTGTCAGCGACCATTAAGTTTAAAGGCTCGATGATATTACAGGCACAAGGCGATGGTAACATTAAAACGTTAGTGGCACAGGCAACACATGAGCGCAAAATTCGTGGTCTAGTCAGAAGTACAGGTGATGTGGCGGCGGGGTCTTTAGAAACTCTGTTTGGACAAGGTCGCTTGGTATTAACCGTTGATGCTGGGAGTGCGCAACCGTATCAAGGTATTGTGCCATTACAAGGACAAAATTTAGCCGCTGCCTTAGAAAGTTATTTTAGCCAATCTGAGCAACTCAATACCCGCTTGTGGCTGTTTGCCAATGAGCATCATGCGGCGGGCTTGTTATTGCAAGAACTCCCTACGAAAAACACCGACAAAGAAGATTGGCAACGTATTGAAATGTTAGCCAATACAATTACTCCGCATGAATTGTTAGAACTGGATTGTGAGTCCTTGTTGTTTCGTTTGTTTCATGAAGAAAAAGTACGCTTATTTGATGCTGAAGCGGTTGAATTTCAATGTGCCTGTTCACGGCAACGCATCGCACTAACCCTACGCGCTCTTGGTAGAGAAGAATTAGAAGGTATTTTGCAAGAACGCGATAAAATCAAGGTGGGCTGTGAATTTTGTAGCAAACGCTATTACTTTGATAAAATCGACGTAGAAACCTTGTTACTTGAAGAGCCTGTGGTTAATAATCCTGCAACCTTGCATTAATGGTATTTGACTATGAAACCCCTTAACCGAAAATTGCGCTTGATAGGATTGCTGATTATTGTATTATCCTTATCAGGCTGTATGTATTGGGTGCGTGCTTATCAGACTTACTTACAGATGAGTAATTTTGATAGCCATTTTAGTTTTAGTGTCACGGAAGCGGGTGACTTTACCCTGCACTTCAAAGAACCCATTTTGTTTAGCGAAGATTTTGTGTCCTTATCCAAACTCTATGCCAGTGAAGACATTCCAATCAAAGACGGCGGTAGACGCTGGCGATATTGGTTTCGTAAATTAGATGCTAAAGGGCAAATTATTAAGCCAGAAATCAAATTTTATTCTGACTTATATTTTAATAACGAGAAAAAAATAACCGCGTGGTCATTTTCATCGCTGTTTTTACAAATTGCTCCGCAAAAATTTTTAGAAGCCTCTTTGCGAGCGATTGGGGGCGGTAAAATTGATAAAGAGAAACGCCAATTACGCGCTAATCCTGAAGGGCTAGAAAAAGTCGCCGCCCAATTACCTAAAAAACCCGCTATCATCGCCCAGTTGGGAGAGCCGTTGACTATTACCGATGAGATCGACAAAGAAATATATTCCTATCGTTTTTTACTGGCAACTCCGCGCATTGAAGAAGGTTATGAAGACCGCGTTTTCAATGAAGTCCAAATTACCTTTGATAAAAAGACTCAGGAGTTAATTCGTATGAAAGGACGATTTGCAGGCTTAAAAGCATCAATTAATTATAAAAAACTTCAGGAAAGCCCCTCTGATTAGTAGTTTTGGTAGTTTTTATCTGTAATTAGTGTCGTATGGCTTTATAATGAAATGCTATGTTAGTGTTGATTTAAGCCAAAAAACAAAATGTTAGGAGAACAAAGATGCTTAATAAAGTGACGTTAATTGGACGATTAGGAGCTGATCCTGAAGTGCGTTATCTGCCTAGCGGCGGCGCGGTAGCCAATGTTAGTTTAGCTACCAATTTTAGATGGAAAGATAAACAAACAGGTGAAAAAAAGGAATCAACGGAATGGCATCGCGTGGTTTTTTTTAACCGTTTAGCGGAAATAGTCGGTGAATATTTGAAAAAAGGGGCGCAGGTTTATGTCGAAGGACGCTTGCAAACCCGCAAATGGCAGGATCAAAACGGTCATGATCGTTATTCCACGGAAATTATTGCGACAGAAATGCAGATGTTAGACAGTCGTAGCGGCGGCACCAGCCATTTTGGCAATGACCAAGCTCAGACCACTGATTCTGCACCAACTTCACAGTCTTCGTACTCGTCTCAAGCTGCCCCACAAACGCAACACGCCAACTCTATGCCGCCATCACCACCGCCACATACTTACGACGATTTTGATGATGACATACCGTTTTAAATAGCTGTAATAATCCTTTTTTACTCATTAAACTAACCATATTGTGTTTACTCATGTTAATCAAACGCCTTTTTTTACTTTGTTCAATACCCGTTTTTGTTACAGGGTGCGCTGAATTTTATGGTTCTCAGCCGCCTGCGCCCGTTTATGGTAACAACACACCCATTTATGCCAACAAACCCGTGCATCAACAACAGCCTACGACAACTGAGCAGGCAAAATCGAGCAATCAAGAATCGTCAGAAACGCTAACGACCGCACCACTTAAAGGCGCGGATTCAATAGCAACTGTTAAAATATTAAAACCTGAGGTATTGCCGTCAGGACAGAGTCTTTTAACACCCACACAAGAGCAAGAGCTTTCCGCGCTTCAGCAACCCGTTGTGCCAGAGCTGGACGACTCAGAACTCAAACCAGAATCCAAGCCTAAGCCTAAGCCAAAAGCCCCTGCTATAATTGAGCCACTAGAACCCGTTAATACCCCACAACCACCAGCAGCAACCAGTTTTCAGCCTTTAGATACGTTCAATTCCACATCACCTGCCGTCACTTCTTTGGTGTTAGCAGCAAATGAAGACAGTCAAAAAGGTAATCTTGAATCAGCAACCATGACACTGGAGCGAGCCAGTAGCATAGAGCCACGCAATGCAGGGTTGTATTACAAATTGGCATTATTAAAACTCAAATCCAAGCCTAGTCAGGCAGAAGATTTAGCAAAAAAATCCGCACAATTGGCGGCTAACGATCCCGCGTTGAAAAAACACAGTTGGTTATTGGTCGCTAAAGCCAGAGAACTGCAAAAGAATTTTCAAGGTGCGCAAGAAGCACGCGATAAAGCGAGTAAATTTTAGTAGTCGCTAGGAATGCAAGTTTTGCTTGCACTCCAGTTTATCGCACACCCACCCAACTTAACTGTTTAAGCAATGAAAATAACACCCGAACTTTTAACCACCCTAAGTACAATTCGTGATTATATTCGCTGGGCAGCCAGCCAATTTACTGAGGCGCAAGTGTGTTTTGGTCACGGTACAAGCTGCGCGTTAGATGAAGCCGCCGCCTTAGTGCTACATACCATTCACCAACCCTATAACCTGTCAGAATTTTATCTGGAGTCGGTATTAACGCCCACCGAACGGGTGGCAATTGTTGATATTATCCACCGACGTATTAAAAAGCGTATCCCCGCCGCGTATTTAACCCATGAAGCGATATTTACAGGTCTGTCATTTTATGTCGATGAAAGGGTATTAGTGCCGCGTTCACCGATTGCTGAATTGATTGAACAACGCTTCGCACCGTGGGTAGAAGAAGACAATGTGGTACGAATTTTAGATTTATGCACAGGAAGTGCCTGTATCGCCATTGCTTGTGGCTATGCGTTTCGCAACGCATTAGTTGATGCGGTGGATTTATCCGAAGATGCGTTGGCAGTGGCTGAAATCAATGTTGCAAAACATTTGATGGAAGACAGTGTCACCTTATATCAGTCCGATTTATTCCAACAACTGCCAGCGGCGCGTTACGATATTATTGTCAGTAATCCACCTTATGTATCTACGCTGGAATGGACGAATTTACCTAATGAATTTCATGCAGAACCTGCAATGGGTTTTAAAGGTGGCGAATCAGGTTTAGATTTGGTGTTACGGATTTTGGTTGATGCTGCTGATTATTTAGCCGAGCAAGGTATTTTAGTGGTCGAAGTCGGCAGCAGTGCCGAAACATTGCAAAGTATTTTCCCTGATGTGCCTTTTTACTGGCTGGATTTTGACCGTGGCGGAGACGGCGTATTTTTACTTACCGCCGAACAAGTACAACACTATCACCCCTTATTTACTGCCGCGTTGGATTAACTCATGTCTGGAAATACCATAGGAAAATTATTTACCGTCACCTCCTTTGGCGAAAGTCATGGTGTGGCTATCGGCTGCATCATTGATGGTTGCCCCGCTGGATTAGAACTGAGCGAAGCCGATATACAAGGCGATTTGAATAGACGCAAACCAGGTACATCACGCCATACCACTCAACGCCGTGAAGCCGATGAAGTAAAAATTTTATCAGGCGTGTTTGAAGGTAAAACCACAGGCACACCCATCGGTTTATTGATTGAAAACACCGACCAACGCTCGAAAGATTATTCAAAAATTGCCGATACTTTTAGACCTGGTCACGCCGATTATACCTATCATCAAAAATACGGCTTTCGGGATTATCGTGGCGGTGGACGTTCATCGGCGCGTGAAACTGCCATGCGTGTTGCTGCGGGTGCAATTGCCAAAAAATATTTACAACAACAAGCGGGGATTGAAATTCGCGGTTATTTATCGCAACTAGGTCCGATTAAAATTGAAAAATTAGATTGGTCAATTGTCGAAACTAATGCGTTTTTCTGTCCCGACATTGATAAAGTTGCCGAAATGGAAGCCTATATGGACGCGCTACGCAAAGAAGGCAACTCCATCGGTGCGCGGATTGAAGTGGTTGCCAGTAATGTACCCGCAGGTTTAGGTGAACCTATTTTTGACCGTTTAGATGCTGAATTAGCATTCGCCTTAATGAGCATCAACGCCGTCAAAGGCGTAGAAATAGGTGATGGTTTCGCCTGCATCAACAGCAAAGGCACGGATTTTCGAGATGAAATCACCCCAGAAGGTTTTTTAAGTAATCACGCAGGCGGTATTTTAGGCGGCATTTCCAGCGGTCAAGACATTACCGCTAGCATCGCCTTAAAACCCACGTCTAGTTTGCGTTTAGCGGGTAAAAGTATCAATGCAAAAGGTGAAGCAATTGATGTCATTACCGAAGGTCGTCATGATCCCTGCGTCGGTATTCGTGCCACACCGATTGCCGAAGCTATGATGGCGATTGTATTAATGGATCACTACTTACGGCATCGAGCGCAAAATGCAGGAGTCAATACAGGTTTGCCAACCTTAAGGTAAGCCGTTCATCGCAAAATTAACTACAGGTTGGGTTGCCAAAAAGCGACAACTCAACCTGATGCTTCAAAGCTTAAGTGCGGCTTCAAATAACTGGCAAATTCTAATCACTGTTCCCTGATTGTCACGAATAAAGGTTTTACCGTTGGCAATCAACTCGGCTCTATAAATGGGTTGTTGATATAAGCTTAGCACCGCTTGCACCACGTCTTCTTTAGTTTGGCATTGTATGGCGGCTTGCTGTTTTAATACGCCATCGGCTATGTCTTGAAAGTTAGTCATAAACGCGCCAAATAATACAGGCACACCGACTGCGGCTGCTTCGAGAATATTATGTCCCCCTGCGGCAACCATGCTGCCACCAACAAAGGCAATATCTGCTGCTGCATAAAACATTTTTAATTCGCCAATGCTATCGACAACATAAATGTCTGTTTTAGCGGTGACTGGAACGTTGTTGCTCCGCATGACAGTGGTATTGTGTGCTTCACAGAGTTTCTTTACGTCTGTAAAACGCTGTTGATGTCTAGGGACGATGACTAATAATAATTCAGGAATGTGTGCTTTTAGAGTGCCGTAAAGTTCTAAAAAAATCGCTTCTTCGTCTTTGTGGGTGCTGGCAATCAGCCACACAAAACGCTTGTTAAACAAATCTGCTTTTAAGCGTAAGCCTTGCGTGATAGTTTCTGCGGCAATTTCGACATCAAACTTGATATTGCCTAGGTTTTTAACTTTGTCTTTGATGCCACCAATAGCAATGAAGCGTTCAGCATCGGCTTGGGTTTGAGTGGCAATCAATAAAACGTGTGCTAATGCAGGATGAATCAAAGCGGACAGCTTTTGATAGTTGGACACTGATTTTGCTGCAATGCGGGCATTGACAATGTACAAGGGAATATTGTTTTTGCCGCAATGGGCAAATAAATTAGGCCAGATTTCGGTTTCTATCATCACCGCTAATTTGGGCTTAAAGTATGTCATAAAGCGATTAACCGCATCGGGTAAATCGTAAGGCACATACACATGAGTGACCGTATCGCCCAGCACGGCTTTAACACGCGCCGAACCAGTAGGAGTCATGGTGGTAATCAGTATTGGACTGTCAGAATACAGGGTTTGCATCTGCGTTACTAGAGGAAACAGAGCTTCTACTTCGCCAACAGAAACGGCATGAAACCAAATAACACCCTGTGGATATTGCTCGGAATAAAGCGCGAAACGCTCATTCCATCGAAGTCGATGATGGGGTGTTTTAAAGCCGCGCCAGTATAGACGCAATAAAACAAAAGGAATGATTAAATAAAAAACAGCGGAATAAAGAATGCGCATAGTGTTGAGGCGGGATAAAGAGACCTTTCAGGTTTCAATAACCTGAAAGGTCTGACTGTAGATGTTCCGCTTTAACGATTAAGCTTCAGGCGCAATTTTGACTGAAATCGTTGCGTTGACATCGCTATGCAGATGAACCACAACTTCGTAATCACCAATATGGCGAATAGTGCCATGAGGTAAACGAACTTCGTGTTTTTCTACGGCTTCACCAGCAGCAGTAATCGCTTCAGCAATCGCTTGTGTACCAACAGAACCAAACAAACGACCTTCATCGCCTGCTTTGTGAGTGATGACAACCGCCAATTTTGCCAATGCAGTAGCGCGTGCTTGCGCTGCCAATAATTTTTCAGTGGCGGCTTGTTCAAGTTCTGCACGACGCACTTCAAATTCAGCAATTTTACTGACTGTTGCAGGAACAGCTTTACCTTGTGGAACGAGATAGTTTCTACCGTAACCTTTTTTGATAGTAACTCTATCGCCAAGATTACCCAAGTTTGCTATCTTTTCAAGAAGAATAACTTCCATCTTTGTAATACCTCAGTTTTCGGTTAATGATCGACAAACTATCCCTTAGAGGATGATGCCGATGGTATTTTTCGTAAGTTAAACCACGCATCAAACAGCCCTACTAAAGCGACAGGCAACATGGCATGGGGAATCAAAAACATTGTGATATAGAACGTCGGCACTAAATACTTACTCTGTTTCATGGAGGAAAACACGGTATGCAATACCGATGTACCCATAAATAAATACAACACAAATAGCAAAATAGTGATGTTCCATGCCATTTCTGCGAACAATCCAGAGGTGAATTTTGCCACAGCAATAACAAGAATGCTGGCTATAGCTAAGCGATAACCTGTCCGTATGGACAAAAACTCATCTTTAAATCCATTTGGATTATAAAGTACCGACTGCCACCACCGCCCTAAAAATATGCTAAACAACACAGCAAATAGTGTGCTGGCTGCAAACACGCCTGTCATATAGTGCGAGCCGATGTTTACCTGATTGCGTATTTCTTCAACAGGTACTTCCGCAGGTAGTATGTCTAAAAACGGCGCGAACACTTCTTGCCAAATTGCCGCTGGATCAGTCGCGTAGATATAAAAGCCAACAACGCCCAATACGGCGATAAATACGGCACACTCAATTGCCCACGCTAACCGCCGCCCCTCTCTTAATACAATAGCAATCAACCAGACGGGCAACCACATTATTAAGCAAGACAGCAACATCACGACAAAAAAGTCATACCCAGCTACCAATAATGCCCCTAAAGCGGCAACAGCAGTGGAAGCAAACAGTATATAAAACCCTTCTAACGCGCCCCGTCTTAGGGTGACTAACGCAATAGTGGCAAAACTTACAATGATGACAAAAGGCTTAATCAGCGGGTGTATAAAGGGCGATACCCACGTCAACAAAGATGCCACCAAAATGGCTTGCATCCTGCCTCGCATGATAAACGCTGCTAAAAAACTCACTGATTCTGCCTAACTGTTCAGTTATTTATGCGCGTCGCAATAAGGCAACAAGGCAATAAAACGCGCCCGTTTAATTGCAACACACAGTTGTCTTTGGTACTTAGCACTGGTGCCAGTGATACGGCTAGGAACGATCTTGCCAGTTTCGGTAACATAATCACCTAATAGGTTCAGGTCTTTATAATCAATCTCTGTGCCACCTTCTGAACTGAAGCGGCAGAATTTTTTGCGTCTAATATTACGGGCCATACGAATTCTCGTTATCTCAGTGTTAAAGGATTATTCAGCAGTGATTTCATCGGCATCGAAATCTTCATCGGCATCGTCTAAATCATCATCGAGGTTATTGCCTGTTACAAGTGCGGCGGCGGCTTCTCTAGCGGCAGCATCTTTTGCTCTGTTTTCAGAGGCTTTATGCTCGTCTGCTGTCGTTGTGGCAATGATAGAAGGCTCAGTAATTGCCTGTTTTTGTACCAACGTCAAGCTACGCAAAATAGCATCATTAAAACGGAAGCTACTTTCTAATTCATCCAAAGTGGCTTGGTCGCATTCAACATTTAATAGCACATAGTGTGCTTTATGAATTTTTTTGATAGGGTACGCTAAGTGTCTACGACCCCAATCTTCTAAACGGTGAATTTTGCCAGCGGCAGATTCGATAGTTGACCGATAACGATCAATCATCGCAGGAACCTGAGAACTTTGATCAGGATGGACTAAAAAGACAATTTCATAATGTCGCATTATTTTTCCTTCTGGTTAAGCCTTCCCTCGTTGTCTAAAGAGGGTAAAGCAAGGAGGAGCGGGATGCTCCGTTGAACCGAGCATTATAAGGTTTTTTTAGCCATTGAAAAGTAAAATTGAATTCAACTAAACAAATCCAGTCAATATTACTTCATTTAACTTTTTAAAATCAATTTAAAATCAAAGTGTTATCAGAAAAAATTGTTTATCTTTAATTTTTCATAATTACATCTAATTGATTTTAAAAGTGTTTAATTTTAACTGAATTGACATTGTCCCCCTGCCCCAGCTTAGGTGTAGTGCGTATTGATGACTTACGATTGTGTCATTGTTGACAATCAGCACCATAAGTAGGGCAAACATTGCGTACTAAAAGTATCATGAAATAACGTGAATTTATAAAGCGAATGGGTAGTGGGTTAAACCCACTACCCTGTTTTAGTGCCTTTAGTGGACAGTAACTTATTCCACCTCACCCTGACTATTCTTAAACACCTGCTTAATAAGCTGACCTTGGGCATTGACCAATTCCACTTCCAGCGGCATTTTACCTAAGGCATGAGTGGCGCAGGATAAACAGGGATCATAAGCTCGAATCGCGACTTCTAAATGATTTAATAGCGGCTCGGTAATTTCCAAGCCGTCTAAATAAGTCGCGGCGACTTGGCGCACTGATTCATTCATAGCTTGGTTGTTGCTGGTGGTGGAAACTATCAAATTAGCTTTAGTGACAATGTCATTTTCATCAATTTGATAGTGATGGAACAGCGTACCGCGTGGAGCTTCAATCACACCAATGCCTTCAAGTCGTTTTTTGCCCGTGGCGACTAAGTCATCACCCATAATATCGGCATCGTGTAACAGCTCTTTAATGGCTTCTGCACAATACAATATTTCAATCAATCGCGCCCAGTGATAGCCAAGTGTGCTATGTATCATTGCATCTTCACTGATATTCATGAACACTTTGCGTGCGGCTTCGGCTTTAGGTGTACTGATGTAGTCGCAGACATTCATTCGTGCCAGCGGACCAACGCGATACCAACCGTCTTGTTTGCCCAAGGAAAGAAAATACGGGAACTTCATGTACGACCATGAACGCACTTCTTCATGAATATAGTTGTTGTATTCGCAATAATCGACTTGATCGAAAATAGTGTTACCGTCGGCATTTTTAGAGCGTAAGCCACCATGATACAGTTCTAAGCCACCATCTTTAGTCACCATGCCCATATAGCTGGATTTGATGGTGGCAAATTCATCATGAAAAGCTTTATTTGAAAAATGGACTTTTTCAATTAATGCCACTGAAAATTCAGCCCATTCAATCATTTGCTCGACATCTGCCAGCAAATAATCACGCTCTTCTTTGTTCAGCGATTTATTCACTCCACCTGCAACCGCGCTACTGCCATGAATACGTTTGCCAGATACCATGCGGATAACTTCTTGCCCAAATTTACGCAGTTTTACGCCTTGTAAACCAATGTCAGTATGCTCTTGTAATACTGCTACGATACTGCGTTTTGAAATATCACTATCAAAACCAAATAATAAATCGGGGCTAGCTAAATGAAAGAAATGCAGAGCGTGAGACTGTAAAACTTGTCCAAAATGCAGTAAACGCCGACATTTATCGGCAGTGGGTGGTAGGTTTTCAGGGTCGATACCAACTAATTGATCGATGGCTTTAGCGGCGGCAAGATGATGACTGACGGGGCAGATACCGCATAAGCGTTGCACAAGCACAGGGAGTTCCCAATACGGGCGACCTTGAATAAAGCGTTCAAAGCCACGAAATTCAACAATATGCAATCGTGCTTGTTGAACATGGTTATCTTCATCCAAGAGCAAAGTAACTTTACCGTGTCCTTCAACTCGTGAAACAGGATCTATAACAATACGTTTTAAGTTTTCGGGAGATACTGCCGTTTCTAAATGTTCGTACATGATGATTCTCACAGAAGTGGATTAATTAGCTGTTTGCTATTTTACATGGAAACCGCGTAAAGTTGCCTAAAATAACCCATTCTATTAGGCTTATGAACAGCCGTATTTTAATCCTAATGGAATATCACTATGGAAACCAAACCGCCTTTACCACTAGGGCAATCGCGCTTAAAAACACTTGAGAATAAAACCTGATTGAGTTGATAAGTTGATGTGTCAACACTTTTCAGGACACATTCACAGCAGCTTTATGCTGCATTTCAAATTCTACAGGTGACAGGTAGCCATTGTTAGAGCTAACTGCTAAAAGTGAGTAGTCCATATCAAGTTTATGGAATGTAGGATAGTATAATTATGAAACTAACCCAGATTCTGCTATGGTTTTATCTGGGCTATTTGCTATTTAACTTTAAGTGCTTGTTAAAAATTCAGTGCATATTTGTTTCTGTCTACACGACTATATTTAACTTTTTCATCACATCATCAAAAGAATGGTGTGGTAGATTATCTTGTTTTTTTATCGTTTGAATATGTAAATAATCCAAATAATCTTCCAATTTTTTAGCATCTGACAATAAATCTTTTATTAAAACAAACTCCTGAAAATCAATCACTGCAAATTTATTTTGCCCGTTGTCCTGAATTACTTGCACGTTTTCTAACATGATTATCTCCGTTAATAAACTTTATTGCGTGGTAAAACATCAATTACATCAATGATTTTTAAACTATCTTCGCGATCAAACAACACTCGAGTGTCCCCACGCGAAGTCGATAGGAAACATCAAAATCAACCAGTTTTTTAACATTACTTTTCGTCACTGGATTTTCTGCGAGTTGTTTTATATTTTTCAAAATAGCCTGCTGGTCTTTTGATGGATAACGGCTCAAATTTTTAAGCGCGGTATCGGTAAATATCACGTCGTAACTCACTTCCCCTCCACAATTAATATCTCATCTTCGGTTAATCTATATAACGCATAAACCAACTTATCAATCTCGCGCTCTAACGCGCTGGTGTCGTTGCCTGTTTTTTTATCGGTGATGATTTTATTTACTAAATTTACTAACTCGTCACGATGCGGTTCAAAAGTTTTTGGCATTGGAAAACTAGCCAATTCATTCACTTTAAATTGCGGGAAAATACCGCGTTGCATTTTGCCAAACTTATGAACAAACCAATAAGAAATTAACCGTGAATTTAACACTGCCAAAATAAGTTCAGGTGTTTCTGTAAAATTAATTATATTCATAGAATTTAAATCATTTAAAGCGATTTCTTTTACTAAACACGCATGAATACAATAAGGCAGTTTTGAGGGAATCTGTCTTACCAAAATTCTTTTTTTAGAAAATAAAGTGAAGTCTTTTCTGGGTTCAGCTAAATGACAACCATATTTTAAAAATTCACCGCTCCAACCAATTTTATAACGGCAAATATCTTTACCATCGAAATATTTAATGTAAGAATCATCTAGCTTTTCTTTAGCGTGGTATATTCGATTATCTTTTATATCTTTGCTTTGTTCTGGTTTTCCTTTTCCGATTTGATAAGACTTTAAACCAACTTTAATATCAGCAAGCTGGCTAAGTTCAATAGATAATAATTCAATTTTATCGATTAAATCCAGCGATTGATTGTTTTTAAAGGATTCTATGTTAATAAGATAATCTTTTTTAGTCAAAAAATAATCAGCAGGCGAGCTATTAATTAACGTTAATGAATCGGTATATTCAAGTAAATCGACTATTTTATTTTCACCATTTTTAGAAAAAAGAATGATACTGCTATCAACTGACGCATTATCAAACACCTTCGCGTAGAAATTAACGATTTTTACACCTGACTGTTCTAATATGAACTTTCTTAGATATTTATTAGTATTTATGGTTAGCCAATTATTAGGTGTGATGTAACAAAAAACACCTGTATTTTTTATTAAATTATAACCTTTCTCAATAAACAACGGATACAGATTGACTTGATATTTTGCCAATTCAAAGTTATTGTAAAAATAGCCTTTATCTTGCACTGTAATGCCTTTTTCTGCACTATTTCTTGCAAACACATAAGGTGGATTACCAATCATCACATCAAAACCAATAAAATCGCCGTTATCATTCAATACTTCGGGAAACTCAAACCGCCATTCAAAGGCATTTTCATAAATCTTATTGTTTTTAATATCCTCAATTTCATCATTAAGTTTATTAATAGCAAGCTCTAATTTTTTTGCTTTTTCTTTTCGCTGTATTATCTCTGTTGGTGATTCTTTAAAAACAGAAGTTTGTTTATTTAAAATAACTAAATCGGCTTTTAAACCATTTAGTTTTTTTACTTTTGGGTCGCTGTTATGTATTTCAGTGCGAAAATCGCCTTTTATATTAGCAATCAAGTCTTCCATCTCGCGCTTTTCTTCTTTACTTTTCGCATTGCGATAAGTATCAAAGGCTTTTTTATACGCATCAATAGACAGCTTACTTTTTTTCAACGCGGTTTTTAAATCCACATCTAACGCAAAGCGACTAATTAACGAATTACCACATTGAATATTAATATCAATATTTGGCAGGGTTTCTAATTGTCGTGTTTGACTGCCATCATTAATATAGTAAGTGTTTTTTAATAACTCAATCCACAAGCGCAAACGGCATATTTTTACTGAATTAGGATTAATATCCACACCAAACAAACAATTTTCAATCAGTGTTTGTTTTTCATGGAACAACGCCTCTTGAACGCGCTGACTTTCTAGGCTGTTCGGTTTATATTCAAATAACAAACCGTCTTCATCAGTAATAATCAATTCATCATTATCAATTTTTATTGAATATTCTTTTAACCGTTTACCGTTACGGTCTTGTAATATCTTTAATTCACTCTTAATGGCGATAATTTCATTTAATACCGATACTAAAAAATGCCCAGAACCCACCGCAGGATCACAAATTTTTAAGCTATTAATAATATCATTGGCTTCTTGCCTATCTTTTACAGTGAGATAATCATCAATCTCTTCAATCGTTTGGCATTGCCAGCCCTTACGCTCATTAAACTTCTGCACCACTGCACGGCGCAAAGTTTCATGACTCATATACATGGTAATAAAACTAGGCGTGAAAAAAGAACCGTCTTTGTAACCGTTAATCTTTTCAAAAATCAAACCCAACACGGAGGCATTAATCAGGGTCTTATTTTCTTCCTGTATATCCTCCGTTCCTTCACTGGCAAAATCATAGGCATTTAAAAATTCAAATAAATAATCCAGCGTTTCTAATTCACCTGTTTGTTTTTTACCTTGCGTAGTTTTAAGAACACTGGTGGTAAAAATAGCAAGCTTTTCACTGCTATTTAAATTACTAATAGAAAGTGTTTTTTGTTCTAATTCAGTCGGTTCAAATAATGAACTGTTTAAATAAGGAACAGAGTGAAAGTTTTGTAGTTTTTCGCGGCGTTCTTCGGGCTTGCAAGCCAACACCTGAAAAAATAAGCTGTTTAAATCGCCAAAATTAGTTATTTTCTGGCTATTCAAAAACCCATAATTATTATCGCCTTGATGATAACTAATAAGTTGGGCTTCCAGCAATTTAAGAAAAAGAACGCGGTTAATCCATGTGATGGTTAATTCAAGTCCTAGGGTAAATAATTGCTCTTCTTTATTTGCACCATATTGACTAAGATTAGGCAAGTATCTTAATTTATCTAAGCTCTCAATTTCATTAATACTTTTTTCAAGCAATGAACCCTCATCACGATTAGCTTTTGGTTTACGTTCAATGAGTTTTTTACCGCCTACTTTGATTTCTGTTAAACCAATAATGTGCAACAATTCATTGTAAAAGTCTTTATTAAGACTATTACTGTCATTACTAAACGGCAATTTAAGTAAATGTTCAGGCGATAAACATTTAAAAAGCGGAATTAGAGTTTTATCGCTTTCTTTATTGTCGTTTTGCAGTGCAGGTTTATAATCGTGAAGCGTGAAATAAGTGAATTTTAATTCAGTTTTTATTTTTTCAATGGCGGTTGATGCAATATTTTTATAAAAGAAATCGGTTTTATTGCCACCTGACACGCCATTTTCAAAATCGATGAAATCCTTAACTAATTGTTTATCTTCTATAAAATATTTTTCAAAATCTTGCGCATCAAGGATAAACCATTCGTTTATATTGGTGACTATTAAGCGTTTAATATGGATATTTTTATGGGTAAGTCGTTCACGCAGATAATATAAAACTAATTCCTGCATGGCTTTTTTATTGATATTATCACAACGCAACATTTCCATTTTGTTGATTGGACTTTTTGCTTCAATAATAACACCAACGAAACTAGCCGCTTCTTTGTCATTATGAATAACTAAATCATTACGCCCTTTGGTATTGATATAATGTTTATCTTTGTAATAAACATCTTTTAAAAAGTCAGCTAAACAATTTTTATGATATTCCTCGCTTTCATTTTCTTTAATCGCATTGAGTAATTTATTTGCATGAGTTTTGAAATGCTCAATAGCGTCTCTATGCGGTTTTATTTTTAAAAAAGCAACATTAAGTGATTGTCTTGGATTAAGTTTATTTAACATGCTTTTTAATTAACTAAGGGAATTTTATATAGCACGATAGGATGTGCTGAGGTACGAAGCGCATCGTTCGAGAAACATAACGCGAATGATGCGCCTCCTATCGTCGGCACATCCTATGCAGATCATCTTATCGTGTTTTTATGACTACCGTTTTTTATGCTGGTTTCAATCTGAACGGTAATTAGGGGCTTCCTTAGTAATCGTCACATCATGAACATGACTTTCACGCATACCCGCGCTAGTCACTCGCACAAACTGGGCTTTTTCATGCCAGATAGCAATGGTTTCACAACCTGTGTAACCCATACTGGCACGAATACCGCCTAATAATTGATGAACAACTGCCAGTAAACTACCTTTATAGGGTACGCGTCCTTCAATACCTTCGGGGACTAATTTTTCTGCCACATCGGTTTCTTGAAAATAGCGATCACTTGAGCCTTGTTGTTGCGACATCGCACCGAGTGAACCCATGCCGCGATAGGACTTATACGAACGTCCCTGAAATAATTCCACTTCACCAGGGGCTTCTTCTGTTCCTGCAAACAAACCGCCTAACATCACCGAATACGCACCTGCCGCTAGAGCTTTAGCGACATCACCTGAATAACGAATACCTCCATCGGCAATCAATGGAACGCCAGTGCCTTTCAGTGCGTCCGCGACATTACTGACGGCGGTAATTTGTGGCACGCCAACACCAGCAACTATGCGTGTAGTACAGATTGAACCAGGGCCAATGCCGACCTTTACGCCATCTGCGCCTGCTTCAACCAATGCCAACGCCGCCGCTGCGGTAGCAATATTACCGCCGATGACTTGAACTTGCGGATAAGTTTGTTTGACCCAACGTACTCTGTCCAATACGCCTTGCGAATGTCCGTGTGCAGTATCGACAATAATCACGTCTACACCTGCGGCAACTAAAGCGGCAACTCGCTCTTCTGTTCCTGCACCTGTGCCAACTGCTGCACCGACGCGCAAGCGTTCTTGTTCATCTTTACACGCTAATGGGTAATCTTTGGCTTTTTGAATATCTTTAACGGTAATCATGCCGCGTAAATTAAAGGCATCATCAACGACTAACACTTTTTCAATGCGATATTTATGCAGTAAGGCAATCGCCTCTTTACGATCTGCATTTTCATTAATGGTTACTAGCCGTTCTTTAGGTGTCATCACTTTAGAAACTGGCTCGTCGAGACGGGTTTCAAAGCGTAAATCACGACTGGTAACAATGCCAACTAGCTCATCACCATTGACCACAGGCACACCAGAAATATTTTTAGCGCGGGTTAATTGAATGACATCACGCACAGTGGCATCAGGCGAAACAGTAATGGGGTCTTTAATCACGCCACTCTCATGCTTTTTAACATGACGGACTTCACGCGCTTGCTGCTCGATGGTCATATTCTTATGAATAATGCCAATACCACCTTCTTGCGCCATTGCAATCGCTAATCGTGCTTCCGTCACTGTATCCATAGCCGCTGCTACTAATGGAATATTGAGCGAAATAGTCCGCGTCAATTGCGTTGTCATATCTACATCGCGCGGTAGCACGGTCGAATGCGCTGGCACTAACAACACGTCATCAAACGTTAGTGCTTCCTGAATAATTTGCATAAACCACACCTAAACAAGTCAGTAAAATAACGGTGCATTATACGGTGTGTTAGCCTACTACTGCACAGAAATCGTGTAACGCATTAGTGATTAAATATCGATATACCTTTAAGCGACTCTCAAACAAAATCGTTAAGCGTTATTGAGATTTTAGTCGGTACTTTTTGCCACTGGAATCAGAATCTCATTTCGTCGCAAGAACCACGGCGTAAACGGTGCATCGTATCTAGCCCATACTGCATCGCCCACGATGAGCAGCTTATTTTTGTTAATCCACGTTTCAAGTTGCGATTTATATTGAAGATAACTTTTCTCACTCCAAAAACCTGAATAACGCACTGCGGCAATTTGGCGAGCGGGAACTTGACGCAAGGTAATGTTAGAATTGTCTGGCACTGGAAGCGTTTCCAGTGTGTGCGAAGCAGGCATCATAAAACTTACTGCCCATTTATTATCAACACGCTGCTGCCCAACGGGAGCAGTCATATTAATTTTTTGACTCACTGGTTGTTGGGAAACTGGGGCAGTCATTGCCACTTTATTACGCGAATGGTTATCGCCAGAAATATAGCGAAAAAGACTATTGAATGCTTTGCTTCCCGCATTTTCAAGCTCACCTTCGACAATAATTTCAGCGAGAACATGAGGTGCATAGTCGCGTATCTCGAAGCTATCGTCTTTTTTTACCACAGTATATTTTGCTTCTTCGGTTGCCATCGTATTTCTTGCTCCAACAAGTATAAAAGCAGAGACCAGTACGATTCCAATTGAATGTCTCATGATTACCGCCTCAAAAAATGATTTACTGATTATTTGCCTAATGCTTTATTTAACACGGCAATCTGGTATCTTTATCTACTCTTTATTCACAATACAACCAAATCTCCCTAATGAAAAATTTATTCGCTTTATTATTACTCATTACCAGTGTTTCTGTACTTGCTGAAGAGCTTGAAACGCCCAGTTATAACGTTACCATACAATCTAATTGCGCAGAAGGCGAGGTATCTTGTGATGATGTGTCTTACGCTGGAGTCAACAAAAAATCAGGAAAATCAATAACACTGAAAGGGTCTACTTGGCATACTCTGTGTGCCGATGGTGTCACTCCCTGTCGTTTTTTGGGTTATAAATTTAAAAACGGTGATGTGACCTATACGGTTTCAGAAGAAGGTATATTGGAAGTTGTCAAAAAAGGTAATAAGGTATTATTCAGTGAGCAAGGTAACTGGCGTTAAGCGTGGTCGGTGAGTTTATATTCGTCTACGGTACATTACGCAAAGCTTCAGGAACGGCTATGTCGCGTGTGCTTGCTGATTACAGCGTGTATGTCGATGACGCTAGTATACAAGCAGTATTATATGAAGTTGATGCCTATCCCTGTGTTATCGAATCGACTAATCCCAACGATAAAGTGAATGGCGAACTATACAAAATCCTTGATGGCGATACCTTACTGCCTTTATTGGACGAATACGAAGAATGTACTGAGTATTTTCCTGAGCCTCATGAGTATATTCGCAAACTACTCATTATCACACTGCCAGACCACAACCAAGTCACCGCTTGGGTATATGTTTATAACCTTGATGTAAGCCAGTTACAGCGCATTTAAAGCACAATATATAATGCCAAAAAAGGGACTAGATTAAATAAAAAATAAATCGCCCTCGGAAGTCCCGTGTTACAGGACTCCCTAGGAAGTATTTAACAAGTTGACAAACCAATACTTCGATTCTTTTCCGAGTGTTGCACTTATAACTTGAATTCGCCACTGATGTTACGCGCCTATTTTTTTAAAATCAATGCGTTACAGTTTTCTGAATTCGCTACAACCATTGATTCTTCTGAGTGCCTGCGTAACATCAGTTGCTAACTGGCGAATAATTGCGGGCAAGAGCAACCATAAGGGATTGCCCTACAATATTTACAATCTAGCCAATACCTCAGCCACCGTAGCACCCATTGCCGCAGGTGTTGGGCAGATTGTTACGCCTAATTCACGCAACAACACTACTTTTTCTGCCGCGCTTTCACCCGCAGAAGAAATAATCGCCCCTGCATGACCCATGCGCCGTCCTTCGGGGGCGGTTAAGCCTGCAATATAGGCAACAACGGGTTTAGTCATGTGAGCCTGAGCAAAAATACCTGCTTCAACTTCTTGTGGCCCGCCGATTTCGCCTATCATCAACACGACTTTAGTTTCTGGATCGTTTTCAAACATTTCCAGAATATCACGGTGTGAACTGCCGTTGATAGGATCGCCACCAATACCGACCGAGGTAGAAATACCAATGCCTAGGCGTTTCATTTGATCGGCTGCTTCATAGCCTAATGTGCCTGAACGTCCAACAATACCGACATTACCGCGCATATAAATATGACCAGGCATAATTCCTAACATGGCGCGTTCTGGGCTAATCGTGCCTGCACAGTTCGGTCCCGTTAAAATCATGCGTTCTTCAATTGGAAAACGGCGTAAAAAGTTTTTTACCGTCATCATGTCCTGAGTGGGAATACCATCCGTGATAGAGACACAGTATTTAATACCCGCATCGGCGGCTTCCATGATGGAATCTGCGGCAAATGCTGGGGGAACAAAAATAATACTGGCTTGTGCGCCGACTTGTTTAACCGCTTCTTTGACGGTGTTGAATACGGGTAAGCCTAAATGGGTTTGTCCGCCTTTACCAGGAGTGACACCACCGACGACATTAGAGCCGTAGTTAATCATATCTTGTGCATGAAAAGAGCCGATTTTTCCCGTAAAGCCTTGGACGATGATGCGAGTGGTTTCGTTAATTAATATAGCCATGATTATGCTCCTGCGGCTTCTTTGGCGACGACTTCGTTACGCGCTTGTACGGCTTTTTCAGCGGCTTCAGCTAAGGTGTCTGCGGTAATAATGGGCAAGCCACTTTCGGCAATAATTCTGCGTCCTTCTTCAACATTAGTACCTGATAATCTGACGATTAATGGGACTTTCATATCAATTTTTCTGACTGCTTGTACCACGCCTTCGGCTATCCAGTCACAGCGATTAATGCCTGCAAAAATATTCACCAGCATAGCTTTAACATTTTTATCGGCTAACACTAAACGAAAGGCTTTTTCGGTGCGTTCTGCTGATGCGCCGCCGCCTACGTCCAAAAAGTTTGCTGGTTCGCCGCCAGCCAATTTAATCATATCCATAGTCGCCATAGCGAGACCTGCACCGTTAATCATACAGCCTATGTCACCGTCTAATCCTACATAACTTAAACCACGATCTGCCGCTGCCATTTCGCGGGGGTCTTCTTGGCTTTTATCGCGTAATTCAGAAATTTTTAGTTGCCGAAATAGTGCGTTATCATCAAAGCCCATTTTGGCATCCAAAGCAATCAGCTCGCCGCTTTTGGTTACCACTAAGGGATTGATTTCCAGCATACTGACATCCAAGGCGCGTAATGCGTTGTAACAACCTTTAATGGTTTTAACTGCGTGACTAATCACTTCGGAATCTAAGCCCAATTTAAACGCCATTTTCCGAGCTTGAAAATCTTGCAAACCCACAGCTGGATCAATGTAAATTTTAACGATTGCCTCAGGATTGGTTACAGCAAGCTCTTCAATATCCATGCCGCCTTGTGCTGAACCGACCATAACAATGCGTTCAGAACTGCGATCAACCAATAGACAAAAATACAATTCTTTGGCAATATCGGTACCTGCCTCGACATACAATCTGCCGCACACTTTACCCGCAGAGCCTGTTTGATGAGTGATTAAACGTTTTCCTAATAAATAGCTAGCGGCTGCCTCTATTTCGTCGTGGGTTTTACAGATTTTTATACCACCCGCTTTACCACGCGCACCCGAATGAATCTGCGCTTTCACTGCCCACACATGTCCGCCGATTTCTCTGGCGCGTTGTACTGCATCTTCGGGGCTATACGCCAAACCGCCTTCCGCGATTTTTATACCATAACCGCTTAAAATTTCTTTTGCTTGATATTCATGAATATCCATAAATTTTCCTATCGTGTTGAAATCATAACCACTAAAAACAGCCGCGTATTATATGCTTTTTAAAAAGCTGTCGTCATTGATAGTGTCATATCAATGTCATAATTGAGCTATTTATGCAAAAAACACACGGATTTTTGTAATTTGTCTGGTTTTGATCTGCTCAACTTGCGTAGAAACTTTTAAAATGGTATTTATCCGTTACTGTTACTGATAACACTGCCGTTCGGAGAATGCTTTATGACGTAATGGATTCCTGTAAAAAGTTACTCAACGCAACCTAATACCCGTCTTCTCAATATCAATCAATTCTTGCTTATACAACGCCCCAATCGCCTGTTTAAAGACTTTTTTACTGACACCAAATGCGGCATAAATGGCTTCGGGTGGGCTTTTATCGCTGAGATTTAATTCGCCTTCATTGGCTTTTAGCTTTGCCAAAATCGACTCAGTGAGTGAAATTACTTTGCCGTAACCTGCGGCTTGTAGGCTTAAATCAATTTTTAAATCTTCACGGATTTGTTTGATGTAAGCGGTGAGTTTTTGCCCTTTTTTCACAGGCTGGAATAACTCATTCATATAGAGCATTCCCCAATAACGATTATTAACGATAGCTTTAACGCCTAACTCGGTTTTATCGGCAATCAGTAGTTCGACTTGCTGTCCTTCGGTTAATTCTTCATCGGCAGTATCGCTGATAAATTTATCAATTTTGGTGGTGGCGGCTAGACGTTGCTGGTCGTCTAAATAGACTTTCACTAAATAGGATTTACCAACTTCTAGCTCGTGATGTTGCTCGCTAAACGGGACGAGTAAATTTTTTGGTAAGCCCCACTCTAAAAACGCGCCAACGTAGTTTAACGCGGCGACTTTTAAATAAGCGATGTCATCGACTTGCGCGAGTGGTAGCGTGGTAGTTGCCGCTAAATGCCCTTCGCTGTCGGTATAAACGAACACCGTTAAGCACTCACCGACTTCACAGTGTGCGGGTGGTTTTTTGTCTGCTAACAGCACTTTGTTAGAAACGGCACTGCCTAAATAAATGTTAGCCCCTTGTATTTTAACAACCGATAGCTGGTTAATTTTGCCTATGTTTATCATGTTAGTCTTCGCTTAAGGTCAGCGGAATTTCTCTTGCAGTCTGCTGATTGATATGAAAGCCGCGCATTTCTAATATGCCTTTGGTATTCAAAGAAATAATTAAATAGAGCGCGTCAGGGTAAGCCGCTAATTCCAAATCGGTACTGGAAGGAATCGCAGGGGCTGTGGGATGAGAATGATAAATGGCAAACAGTTCTTCGCCACGTTCGCGCATGGCTTTTAAGGCGGCTATTTGCGCGGCAGCATCGAGTAAAAATCGTTGTGCAGGTTGGTCGGCAACATTGGCAACAGGATAACAATGGTAAGGCACACCGTTTTGACTGCTCACCAATCCGCAGACTTCCAGATCAGGCGACAGTTGGGCAAGGTGTAGCAGTTGGTTAGCGAGTTTGCGGGGGATTTGAATGTCTGACTGGTTCATAAATTCGATAATACAAGTTAAGATAACTATTTAGGAGCAGCTATTATGAATAAAAAAATTGATTTGATATACCAAAAATCTGTCCACCTCTTTTTTAGCGAATGGCGATTGCACCCAGTAAATCTGTTCGCTCTTTCTACATTACATGACTTCAGCTCGTTTGAATGAACTTTTCTAAAATACTGTCTAAAAAATCCCAGCCTTTTGTTGAGCAACAGTAATAATTATTTTGCTGAATAATTAGTCCTTGTTTTAAGCAGTCGGACAAGGCGGGTTCTAGGGTGATTATTGCTAGTCCTGTGCGGGCTTGGTAGTTTTCTAGGGTAAAGCCTTGTTTCAGCCGTAAATTATTCATGATGAATTCTAACGGTAGTTCAGTGATAGCAACCGTTTCACTACCACCATTGTCATGTGGACTGCGTAAATATTGTTCTGGGCTTTTGGCTTTGAAGCTACGCGTAATTGATTGTGGGTGCTGATGGCTTATTTTTCCGTGTGCGCCCGCACCTATGCCAAGATAATCGCCAAACTGCCAGTAGTTAAGGTTGTGGCGGCATTGTTTATCGGATTGGCTATATGCAGAGACTTCATATTGTTGGTAACCATGTTTTGCTAATCGCTGTTGACAGCGTTGCTGCATGGAAAAAATATGGTCGTCATTGGGCAGTTGCGGTGGAAATTTGTGAAAGTAGGTGTTGGGTTCTAGGGTGAGTTGATAAAAAGAAATATGGCTGGGTTGTAGGCTAATCGCTAGGTTGACATCGTCTAGGCTGTCGAAATTATCATCGGGTAAACCGAACATTAAATCAATATTGAAATTTTCAAACCCTGCTTGATGGGCGATTTCTGCGGCACGTTGGGCTTCGCCTGCTGAATGCACACGTCCTAATTTAGTTAATAGTGCGTCGTTGAAAGTTTGTATACCAATAGATAAGCGGTTAATCCCTAAGGCGTGGTATTCAGCAAATTTATGGCTTTCAAAGGTACTGGGATTAGCTTCTAGGGTGATTTCTAGGTTTTCTTGCAGAGTGAGTTGCTGGGTGATGCCGTCTAATAATCGGGCAAATGATTCAGGGGCAAATAAACTGGGAGTACCTCCACCAATAAAAATACTGTGTATGGGTCGGTTGATTACATAGCGTTGCACATCGGCGGCTAAATCAATTAGTAGCGCGTCAATATAAGCCGCTTCGGGGGTGTCTGTTTTAATAGCGTGGGAATTAAAGTCGCAATAAGGACATTTTTTAATGCACCACGGAATGTGTATATAGAGGCTAAGAGGCGGCAAGGGGACGTTTTAAGTTAGATTAGCAAACAGCTTTATCGTGTGTATCACCATTTGTTGATAAAAAAGGTGGGCAGAAAAGCGTTGCCCACCCTTGTATGATTAAAACTACTCAAAATCAATCGAATAAGTCGAAAG
>JBAXNR010000034.1:0-34239 GCA_037133675.1 Methylococcales bacterium | reverse complement strand
CCCACAATAAGAAAAATAGGTGTTTTTTTAGTGTGGGGCGGTGCAGTCTCTTTTACCTGAGTGGGTAGTACGGTGTGTTCAGTGGCTGGTTTTATAGTTTTCTCTAACACATTCTGAGAGGCAGACGCACTGCCGTTTAAGAGACTGCTACAATATTTGCATTTCTTGGCAACCGCTAAGATTTTTTCACCACAAAAATCACATCGTTTGTTTGCTTGCTGGTTGTTCTGGCGGTATTGAATGGGTGGTAGGTGAACTAATATCATTTTTCCCAATACAATAATGTCTGCATGACAGTGTTGGCATTTGCCTAATTTTGTTGCTAACGGGAGTTTATCGTCACTGAGATAATGACTGGTATTACAACTCTTGCACACAATTTCCATAGCTATCCTTGTTGATAAAAAGAAACCTGAACGGTCAAGTTTTCGGTTTTTAATAAAACATCAAAACTACAAAATAATATTTAAAACTCAAAGTATTACGGCTTTTAACTTCGATTTAAAAAACCGAAAACTCAACCGTGCGAAGTATAGTTAGGCTGATACGTTTTTAGTCATTCATTACAATTTGGGTAAAATCATTTTTAGCACTGTTGCAAAATATCATTTTTGCACTGCCTTTGTCTCCTTCCGTGTTCAAAACCTTGTTATAGGCTTTACTGATGATGTTAGGATGGTTTTGCAGTATCGCTTGATGCTGTCCTTCTGCCTGTTGCTTTGCTTCGTGATACGAAAGTAAGTTCATTGTCTATCCTTTTGCTTAGCCGTCAATTGAGTGTGGGATTATTGGTTGATTATAGCTTGTAGGGACTTACAGGCATACGATTTCCGACAATGTGTTCGCCGTTCACATTTATTCCCCGATAGTTTCTTATTCCGTCCTTATTCATTTCACAATTGCTCGTTATCTTATTCACCCATAGACAACAACAACCGTTGCCTAACTAGATAATTGGAGAAGGTAATGAAAAATACACTTTTAGCGTCAAAACGACTGGCAGTGTCCGAAAGCGGTTTTGTTTTTGATCCTGTCTCAGGGCAGAGCTTTTCCGTGAACGAAACGGGTTTGGTTGTGCTGCATTTGGTACAACAGGAACAAGACTTGGACAAGCTAGTCGAACAACTTGCTGAACAATTCGATGCCAGCATTCTGGAAATCAATCGTGATGTTCAGGATTTTATTAACCGTTTGAAAGGATTTTTGAAATGAGCCTCACTATCGCAGTCACAGGCATGAATGCTCGCGCTGATAACCCTGGCCCTGGTTTGGCGGTTGCGCGTTGCCTGAAAGAATCAGCATTAGGAACACGGGTTGTTGGTTTTGGTTATGAAGCATTAGACCCCGCTTTATATCATCGTGGTTTTGTCGATAGAGGTTATTTATTACCTTATCCCTCACACGGCGAAGATGCGTTATTGGCACGCTTAACAGAACTTCATGCGCGTGAAAAGTTTGATGTATTAATCCCCTGTCTGGATGCAGAAATGCAAAGTTTTGCACGGCTCGCACCAACGTTGACGGGTATGGGAATACGCACGTTTATTCCGAACAGTCATCAATTAGCGTTGCGCAGTAAAGACCGTTTGCCTGAATTGGCAGAAGCTACTGGCATTTCATCACCTAGAACGCAAGCGGTTTATCAAGCCAACTTTTTCCATACTTGCGAAGCGCAAGGCTGGCGTTATCCGTTGATGGTTAAAGGCTTATTTTATGATGCCAAACTAGCTTATAACGCTGACGAAGCGGTCGCTATTTTTCATCACATTGCGGGTGAATGGGGTGTCCCCATTCTAGCACAAAGTTGGATTTTAGGTGAAGAGATTAATTTAGCAGGCGTGGGTGATGGCTTAGGCGGTTTAGCGGGTGCTGTCATGATGAAAAAACGCGCACTGACTGATAAAGGCAAAGGCTGGGCAGGGATTAGTATTCATGATGACGAATTGCTTTTTGCCGCAAAACGTTTTTGTGAAGTCACTAAATGGCGCGGTGGCTTAGAGCTGGAAATGTTGCGTGATGGTGATGGCAATCTGCATTTAATTGAAATTAATCCGCGCTTTCCCGCATGGATATATTTATCCGCAGGGGTGGGCTGTAATTTACCCGAATTGTCGGTACGTTTGGCATTGGGTGAAAAACTGGTTCCTACGCCGCCTACACCCGCAGGTGTGTTGTTTATTCGTTACGCGGAAGAGGCTATCGTCTCACTTGCCGATTTTGAAAATATAACTGTGTTGGGTGAAACCCTACGTTTTGGAGCATACGCATGAGTACCGTAGAAAAAAAATCCCCTTGGGTCGCGCCTGTTATTGTTCGTCATAATTCCAGTGGCATGAATAAATTTGGTGGGGTGCGTGAAGCGCAATTTAGAGATGAAATTGCAGGGGTATCAATTGCTGAATTAGTGGAAAAATACGGTTCACCATTGTTTGTGTTATCGGAAGAGCATTTACGCCAATCAGTACGCCGTATTAATCGTGCTTTTACCACTCGTTATGCCAAAGTTCGTCAGGCGTGGTCGTATAAAACCAATTATATCAATGCGGTATCGGCAATTTTGCATCAAGAATGCTGTGATGCCGAAGTGGTATCTGAATTTGAATACGATAAAGCTCGCCGCTTAGGTGTACCTGCTTCGCGTATTTTCTTTAATGGTCCACACAAGCCACGTTCTGCATTGGCAAAAGCGGTCAGAGAAGGGGCGCGGTTACATATTGACCATTTAGATGAATTAGCATTATTGGAAGAAGTTGCCAACGAGCAAGGTGTTTTAGAGTTCCCTGTCACTATCCGCTTAAATTTTGATACAGGTTTTACCGAAAACTGGGGTCGCTTTGGTTTTAATCTGGAAAATGGTCAGGCAATGGAAGCAGCAAGACGTATTGCGGCTAGCCCTAATTTAAAATTGACAGGTTTGCATAATCATATCGGTACATTTATCACTGATCCACGCGCTTACACCGCGCAAGTTGGCATCATGATTGGCTTTATGAACAGCGTGGAAGCGGCGACGGGTTGCACGATTACCACGCTAGATATAGGCGGCGGTTTTGCATCACGCAATGCCTTACAAGGCGTGTACTTACCCCCAGAACAAATCACCCCAACTGCTGAACAATATGCTGAAGCAATCTGTAGCGCGTTAGCCGTTGGTTTAAAAGACCGCGAACAAAACGGTAAACCCTTGCCAGAATTAATTTTAGAAACAGGTCGTGCAGTGGTCGATGAAGCGGAATGGTTAATTTCCAGCGTAGTCGCTAACAAACGCTTACCCGATGGGCGGCGGGCAATGGTGATTGATGCGGGGGTGAATATTTTATTCACTGCCTTTTGGTATAACCACGAAGTACGCCCTGCCCGTCCTGTCGAAGGCATACCCGAAGACACGGTGTTATATGGTCCTTTGTGTATGAATATCGATATAGTTCGCCAATCTGTGCGTTTGCCGCCACTTAAAACAGGCGATTTATTGTCTTTTTGGCCAGTCGGTGCATACAACAATACTCAATGGATGCAGTTTATTCAGCTACGCCCTGCGGTGGTTTTAATTCGGCAAAATGGGCAGGTGGATGTAGTGCGACGTGCTGAAACCTTGGACGATGTTGAAAGCCCTGAACATTTACCTATTGATTTACAACCTAATTTTTCTTAACCGTTAGACTTAACAATCTGACACAAACAACCCTCAAATAAAGGTGATTACTATGAACAAATTATTTATAGGCTTGCTATTGGCATTATCTGTGCCTTTAACTGCATTTGCTGAACCTGACATGGATAATAACATGGCGGAAAAGCGCGTGGAACGCATGACCAAAACACTGGACTTAAACGCTGAGCAAAAAACCAAAATTGAGGCAATTTTTAAAGCCCAACAGGAAAAGTTCAAGGCATTGCAGGATGAAACTCATGCCAGTGTCAAAGCGGTGCTAACGCCAGAACAGGCAACCAAGTTTGATGCCCAACAGGAAAAACGTCAGGAAATGCGCAAACAACGCATAGCCAAAAGAATGGCGGATAAAAACAAGTAAAGCAGCCCTCACCCAACCCTCTCCCACAGGGAGAGGGCTTTGAACGGCTTAAGTCAGTGACAGTGAAAAAAAGCTTACACCTAACTTAAGATCGATTAGGAATTTCTGATGATAACTCAACATTCAATCAAGGTTTTTTCGCAGCAACTGGCGCAAGGCTATGCGTGGGTGTTGTTAATGCCATCGACTGTGGCTGGCACGGTGCTGATTGTTGCCACATTTGCCGCACCTAAATTAGCAGCTGTGGGTTTGTTGGGTGCAAGCATCACGCTATTAAGCGCACGCGGCTTGCGTGTAGTCGAAGGCTTGTCGTCGGTTTATGTTTTTAATGGTTTGCTGACAGGGCTGTTTATTGCCGCGCATTATGAAATAAGCTCATATTCTTTGATATTACTGTTATTTACCAGCGTCTTAGTTGCATTAATAACTCATGGTTTTGCTGGGATGTTATGGCGATTTTCCCAGTTGCCAGTGTTAAGTTTGCCGTTTGTGTTGGCTTCGTGGTTGGCACAACTAGCCGCCAGTAGTTATAGCCGTTTAGTACCGATTGCCGATTCTGCTCATCTTTCCATGAGTTGGAGTGAAGCGTTTTTAACCAGCTTGGGCAGTATCTTTTTTCAGCCTGACCCATATTTAGGCGGCGTGTTGTTTATCACGCTGTTGCTGACTTCACGCACTTTGGCTTTTTTGGCGGTACTGGGCTTTAGTACAGGCTTGGCGTGGTATCAGTTGTTTACCGTTGACGCGCCGTTGTATGCTGCACCGAACTGGATTTTTAACGCCATATTAGCGGCAATGGCAACAGGTGGTTTGTTTGTTGTCCCTAGTGTTAATGGTTTGATATTAAGCACAATATCCGCTCTGTTAGCTGCGTTATTAGCGGCTGCATTTAGTCAAGGTTTATTGACTATTGGTTTAGCTCCGTTAGCTTTACCGTTTTTATTATCAACGTGGTTCTGTCTGTATGCGGCACAACGCATCGGCAAACCTGTGTTAGTCGGTGAACGGGTGCAACTGCCTGAAAAATCCTTGGAAGATGGACGCTTAGCGCAGGCAAGATTGGGCGATCCTGCCAGTATTCCATTAACACCGCCATTTTTAGGCGCGTGGCAAGTGTCACAAGGACATGACGGCGAATATACTCATCGTGGTATTTGGCGGGACGCACTGGATTTTATTGTCACCGAAGACGGGCAAAGTTTTACCAATAACGGCTTGGTGGTTGAGGATTTCTTTTGCTTTGGTTTACCAATCGTGTCACCTTGTTATGGTCAAGTGATACAACTACAAAATACTATTGCGGATAACGCCATTGGTGAAGTGAATTTACGCGAAAATTGGGGCAATTATGTATTAATCCGTTTATATGACGGTGCGACTGTGTTGCTCGCGCATTTGCGTCAAGACAGCATCACGGTACAAATCGGTGACTGGTTAAAAGCAGGGCAAACACTAGCACAATGCGGCAATTCAGGACGTTCACCGCAACCACATTTACATTTTTCAGTATTGCGTCATCCGACACCAGAAGCCGAAACCCGCCCGTTTCATTTAATCGGTGTGTTATTGCAACAGGAAAATAGTCCTGCCGTGTTTCGTCTGTGGGCAAATCCTCAGCAAAATGACAAAGTCATCGCTGCATGGGTTGGCTCTGTGCGTCCCTTATCGCTACGAGTCGGTTTAGGACGTAGTTATCGAGTGCGAGTTGATGGTGGGCAATGGCAACACTGGCAAATCACTCCACAACTCAATCTGGCAGGACAGTTCCTGTTAGTTTCGGAATCTGGCGCGAGTTGTTGTTGTGAAGAAAATGGCGCGGTATTCGCTTGTTATGGACGTGAAGGTAACCAAGATGTATTTTTTAACCTATGGTTACTAGCGGTCGGTTGCACACCGTCTTCCGAACAGGCCAAACAATGGCAAGATAAACCACCGACTCGTTTGCTACCTAGTCACTGGCACTGGCTAAGTAAGCTGTTAGCTCCTTATGCCAGCCAAGTCAGCGCAAATTATTCACGCAGTTTTGATGATGCCGCCAGAGTATGGCGACAAAACAGCGATTTTCACTTACTCGGTAAACAAGTCATGACTATTGAAACCACCATTGTTGCCGATCATGGACTCACTTATTTATCGGCTAACAGCGCGGGGCAACGCTGGGAAATGGTTTTGGAAGGTGCGTTTCAAACAGGCGATGCAGGTGTACCCGAACGCGAATGGGCTATAAATGTTTAAAACCTCTAATCAACAACAGGCAATCTTTATGAAAAAATCAATTATGCTGTTATACAGCCTGACACTGTTAGCAACGCCACTAGCACAAGCAGGTGATACTTGGAAGGTCAATACAGCCGCGCAAGGTACTTATTTAGGCTATGCCAATTCACAATTCCGTGACTCGCTACATGAAGAAGGCGCGGTAGTATCTGCTGATTATTTAGACGAAGGTGGTATTACTGCCAGCTACACACACAGCGAAATCAATTTTAAAAACAATATTGCTAGAATTGATCAAAACGCCTACTTTCTGTCAGGGCGTAAACATTTTTATTTTGATAGCGTACCTGGCAAAATCACGCTACGTGCCGATGGTTATGTCATCGATAACAATGATTCAACTAATGATACTGACAACGTGAGAGCTTTTGCAACGCAAGCAAGCTTTATTAGTCATGACAAACAGTATTACACTGACTTTGGTTATGCGCGTAGCAGTTACCGAAATAACCTAAGAGTCGATCAGTACACACCTACCGTGGGTGTCGCCTTATTTGATAGCGCGGGTTGGTTACAGTTACGCGGTTATTTTATTGAAACCTCCAATCCAGATCGCGCTCAAGGCTTAAGCTCTACTCAAGCAGCAGAAATCAAATATACCCATTGGCTTACGCCTGACAGTTATCTAAAACCCAGTAATTTACAAATCGGTGGACTGGTCGGCAGACGATTTTATGCCGTTGATTTGGACGCAGGTTCTGTAGCCAACTTAGCTGATGTACAAACAGGTGGCATTACCACAGGCGCAGAATGGAAGCTAGGTGATCACGCCAAACTATTGTTATTAGGCGGACAAAATTTTTACAAAAACCGAACTATCGGTGATAGTTATTCAGGGGCTTTCGGCTACCTAAACGTTAGCACCATTTGGTAAAACACTCCCACAACTCACAGGAAAAATACAATGAAAAAAATACCTTTAGCACTATTATTAGCTGGTTTATTGACGACTTCTTGGGCTTATGCAGACAATGAAGCCGCGTGGTCTAGCTCTTATGGCTTAGAAGCTAGCAAAAAATATGCAGAAGCACTGTCAGCACTAAGTGGTGTTTCTGAAACAGGGGCAGATGCTCAATTATTGCAGTTACGCAAAGGTTGGCTCAGCTATTTGCAAGGGCAATATAACGAATCGGTTAATTTCTACCAAGAAGCCTTGGAAAAAAATCCAAAATCTTTAGATGCCGCATTAGGTGCAACACTACCACTACTGGCACAACAACGCTGGCAAGAAGCAGCAAAATACGCCAAACAAGTATTAGACACCTCACCCAATCAATACACCGCTTACTTGCGCCTAATTGTTGCCGAAGAAGGTGCGAAAGATTGGTCATCCATGAAAAAACACGCCGAAGAACTCACCGAACGTTATCCCACTGATACCTCCGCGTTTGTTTATCTAGCGAGGGCTTATGCGTGGTTAGGCGATAAAGACTCTGCGAAAAAAGCCTATACAGCGGTATTAAGCCGTTTGCCTAAACATTATGAAGCTACCGCTTATTTAGCGAAGCCATAAAGATCATTGTCTGCAATGTATCTGTCAGCAAGCTTGGATTTACATTGCAGGACTACCAAAAAATAGACACTGATAAGCATGAGATCGGCAAGCGTAATACGAAGAAAATCGAACGTAAAAATCTGACAATCGCACTTAGATCAAGCGGATTACGCGCAAAACGTGTGCTTCTCAAAATTGCTGTGATGCACGATACCGTTATCGGTTTATTGATTAACAAGGTCGTTGTGAACGCAATATTTATGCTTGATTACAGGTTTCACCCACTACTGAATTTTTAAATTCGGGAGGCGTTTAAAGCTATTAGTGTTTTTACAGGATTAAACGTTTTTCGGTGAATTTCTAAAAATCCGAATTGTTGAATTTCTAGCAGGTGTTGCGAGGTGCCGTAGCTTTTATGAAGATGAAATGAAAAATTAGGATATTGTCGGTGATAATCTACCATGAGCTTATCACGGTAGACTTTGGCGATAATGGAAGCGGCACTGATAGCAGCGATTTTGTTATCGCCTTTAATAATAGCTTGAGCAGGCATCGTTAGAGATGGTAATCGATTACCATCGACTAAAACCCTATCTGGCTGTTGCTGTAAGCCAGCGACAGCTCGCTGCATAGCAATTAAAGTGGCTTGGAGGATGTTGAGTGAGTCTATTTCGACAACGCTGGCTTCGGCTATAGCCCAGCTTAATGCTTTTTCTTGAATGATCTGACTCAAGTATTCACGCTTGCGTTCAGTTAGTTTTTTGGAATCAGCTAAACCAGCGATAGGTTTTGTTGTATCCAATATGACAGCGGCGGCTACAACAGCCCCTGCTAAACAACCGCGCCCTACTTCATCAACACCTGCAATCAGAAAGTGTTCAGGAACTTCATCAATGAATTGCATAGACGATTAGCGCAGAATACCTCGGCGGACATTGCGCAAAAAATCAACCATTTCGGCTAATTCTTTGCTATCAGTTGCCAGTTCTACGATTTGCTCTATGGCATCTTCTAGGCGTAGATTCATTTTGTAGATGATTTTATAGGCATTTCTAATTAAACGAACATCTTCGGCAGTGACTCCATTACGTTCCATACCCACTGAGTTGATACCATGTGGTCTGGTTGGTTTACCGCCGACCATAATAAACGGAGGAATATCCTGAGTAATGGCACTACCCATTGCGGCAAAGCTGTATTGACCTACTTGGGTGAACTGATGCACTAGAGTAAATCCACCCAGAATAGCGTGGCTATGTAAATGAACATGACCCGCTAAGGATGCACCATTTGCCATAATAACGTGATCGCCGATGATGCAGTCGTGGGCAACGTGAGTGTACGCCATAAATAGATTATCATTGCCTATTTGAGTAACACTATGATCTTGAATTGTACCTCGGTGCATGGAGGTAAACTCTCGAATAGTATTTCTATCACCAATTTCAAGCCGCGTGATTTCATTCGCGTATTTTTTATCCTGCGGGTCTTCGCCGATAGAAGTGAATTGATAGATACGATTGTCCTTACCAATGGAAGTAGGTCCTTTAATAACGACATGGGAGCCTATCACTGTGCCAGCATCAATTTTGACATCAGCACCGATAACAGAAAAAGCACCTACTGACACACTATCAGCGAGTTCAGCACGACTATCTATAATAGCGGATGGAGCAATCAAAATTAATTCACTACTGCTGCGCACCGAATTTCGGCACTGGCTACAAAATCACCATCCACTTCGGCGCGACATTCAAACGCCCAAATATTACGTCTATTTTTGACGAACTTGGCTTCTAACATCAACTGATCTCCAGGGACGACAGGGCGTTTAAATTTGGCTTTATCAATACCGACCAAATAATAGATCATGCCTTCTAGTTCATCCCCCCCCGCCGTTTCCGAGGCTAATAATCCAGTTGCTTGAGCCAAGGCTTCTAAAATAAGAACCCCTGGCATAATGGGTTTTTGTGGAAAATGCCCTTGAAAGAAAGGCTCGTTATAAGTAACGTTTTTTACGCCTAGTAGCCTGACCCCAGGTTCGCACTCAATGACCTTATCAACCAATAAAAAAGGGTATCGATGGGGTAAAAAAGCTTGTATTTGTAAAATATCCAGCGTAATAGACATGGCGTAAGGAGTTTTATTAGGGATGGGGGGTTAGTGCTTAATAACAAAAAGCGTTTTATTCAGGCATTTTTGACAATTTTTGCTGAACTTGACTGGTTATATCAAGTTTTTCGTTGGCGTGAATAACGCCTTCTGCTAACAAAAGATCAAAATTTTGTTCTTTAGCAATTTCGCGGATAGCTTCAACAATGCGTTTTTGTAATTTATTCAATTCTTCATTACGGCTGGCATTAAAGTCTTCGCTAAGTTCTTGCTGGGTTCTTTTTGCGTCTCTTGTTTTGTTGGCAAGGTCTTTTTCCAAATTAGCTTTTTCTGGCTCACTCATAACAGCTGCGTCTTTGGTGATCTTGTCTTCCAAAGTTTTGATTTGCTGAGCAGCATCCTTTAATTGCTTTTCACGCGGTAAAAACTTTGCTTCTAAACGTTTTTGAGCTTTTTCCGCCTGTGGTGATTTCTCAAGCACAGCGGCTATGTTGACAACACCAATTTTTAATTCAGCGTGACTGACGCTGGTAGCCAGTAATAATCCTAAAAATAAAGCAATTTTCTTTTTCATTGTTTAGTAATCTCAAGTGTAGTTAAAAAATAAATAATCATTTAAAGCAAGAAATTATAGGGGATAAGTGTGTAAACTAAAATAATTTCTTAGAAGTTTTGTCCAAAATTAAATTGAAACGCTTGTTTTTGATCAGTGGTCTGAGAATTCAAAGGGACTGCCGCACTAACTGATAACGCACCAAACGGCGATAACCATTCGCCTGAAAGCCCAGTAGAGTAGCGCATTTGACTCACTGAAAAGCCATTACTGACTGTTCCAGCATCAAAAAAAGTACCTAGTCTGACAGATTTTGTTTCTGACATGAAAGGCACAGGGAAAAATAATTCCGCATTACCAATAATTTTACTGGAGCCACCAATGGGATTACCTAGCAAAACAGCACCATTAAGTATGTTTTCTTGGGTGTCTCTTGGTCCTAATGTGTTATTTTTAAAGCCGCGCACTGAACCCGTACCACCTGCAAAGTAGTTTTCAAAAAATGGTAAGCTTTTAGTCCCGCCGTAACCATTTCCATAACCGACTTCACCGTTAAGTTTAAGTGTAAAGTCCTTAGCGATGGGGAAATAATGTTGCTGTCTATAACCAATTTTATAATAGGTCAGATCGCTACCTGGCACGGTTGCCATTGCAGATGCACGTTGTTGTCCACCATGATTAGGGAACAGTGCGCGATTAAGCGTGTCGTGAGTCCAACTGACTGTTTCACCTAAGGTTAAATACTTATTGCCGTTCGTGCTAATAAAATCACGAATTTGTTTAGATGCGTAGGCATTATTAACAGTATAACCAAGACTGGTAATCGCATTACCAACTGCATCGACAGTAATGGGATTGCCAAGACTATCGGTCACGGTGCGATTACCAAAGCTATCAGTGGCAACAGTAACAGGCTGACCAGAGCTATCAGTGGTAGTGGTATTAACTTTTAAGTTCGTATGCTTTAGATCAGTATCAAAACGTATTGAATCAAATTCATTTAAGGGAATACCGAAGTTAGTGCCTGCATTCGCCACATTGGTGCTGTAGTTGGATAAATTTATCGCTCCCGCATTACGCTTGACATAACCTAAATTGTAGCCTTGACTAACACCATCTGTTGTAAAATAAGGGTTGAAGAAACCAAATTGATAATTGGTAGTATAGGTACTGTTGTTAAACGCGAGGTTGACGCGCTTACCTGAGCCGAATACGTTATCTTGGGCAATATTGGCATTTAATATAATGCCTTGAACCTGAGAATAGCCAACCCCTGCTGATAAATTCCCCGATGGTTTTTCGACTACGGTGTAATTAGCATCAATTTGGTCTGCTGTACCTGGAACTGGGGGGGTTTCCACATTGACCGATTCAAAATAACCTAAGCGTTCAAGGCGGACTTTTGAACGTTCAATTTTTGAACTGGAAGCCCAGCTCGATTCCATTTGGCGCATTTCACGGCGTAGTACCTCATCACGCGTGGTTGCGTTGCCGCGTATGTTAATATGATTCACATAAACGCGCTTACCAGGGTCAACAGCAAAGGTCATATCGACGGTTTTTGATGCTTCGTTGATGTCTGGCACCATATTAACGTTAGCAAACGCATAACCTTCATCACCTAAACGGTCTTGAATTGCCTTAGAGGTTTCAGTGGCATTTTTTCGAGAAAAAATTTCGCCAGGTCCTACGCTAACCAGTTTCGTTAATTGTTCAGGTGGAACAACTAAATTACCCGCTAGCTTGACTTTATTCAGCTTGTAAACATCGCCTTCTTTAACGTTAATGGTGACGTAAATATCTTTTTTATCAGGGGTAATCGCGACTTGCGTGGATTCAATCGCAAAATTGATATAACCGCGATCCAAATAATAAGACAATAAGCTTTCTAAATCGGCTGATAATTTTTGCTTGGAATATTGATCATTTTTGGTGTAAAACGACAGTAAGTTAGATGGACTTAATTCAAATTTACCCAGCAGGGTTTTATCATCAAAGGCATTGTTGCCAACGATATTAATCAGCTTAATTTTACTGACGCGACCTTCTGAGATAGTGATATTAATACCGACACGATTTCGCGTTAAGTTTCCCACATCGGTTTTAATTTTTAATCCGTATTTACCGTGACTGAGATATTGGCGGCTTAATTCCTGCTCAACTTTATCTAGCACTTGTTTGTCGAATACTTTGCCTTCGGCTAAACCAATTTTATCTAACGCTTTGGTTAAATCGTCTTTACTGAGGTCTTTATTGCCCTCAAAAATAATTTTTGCGATGGTTGGACGTTCTACGACTTGAATAATCAGCGTTGAGCCTTCTCTGGATAAGGAAACGTCCTTAAAAAAACCTGTTTTAAATAAGGCTCTTATCGCAGCAGCAGAATTATCTAAGGAAAACCGTTCGCCGACATTGACAGGAAAGTCGTTGTAAACAGTACCCACAGAAATCCGTTGCAGACCTTTGACTTGAATATCTCTAACAATGAACTCTCCAGCAGCGTTAACAGCTTGAGGCACAATCAGGCATAGTAATAACAAGCGAGAAAAAGTATTTAATTTCATGTAAGTATCTAAAAAATAAACTATCTATGAGCGGATAATAATAACTTGAGCCAGATTATAACACAGTAAATATTTAAACAGCTTAAGCACTGTGTATTGAAAAACTCAGAACTTCGTCTATGGAGGCAGTTTTTGACAATAACATGAGTAAGCGATCCAAGCCGATTGCTATGCCAGAACACTCAGGTAAACCTGCTTTCAACGCTGCAATTAGCCTGTCATCCTTAAGCACTTCGGGTAGATTTTTTTGTTGTCGGCTGGCGATTTCATTATCAAAGCGTTGATTTTGTTCAACCGCATTGGTCAATTCATAAAAACCATTGCCCAACTCGACACCATTAATAAACAGCTCCACGCGATCAGTCACCAATGGATTATCGGCATTAATACGCGCCAATGACGACTGACAAGCGGGATAGCCGTAAATCATACACAAGGCATTGTAACCCAAATAAGGCTGAACTTTATGGCTGAACAACACATCCAGCCACAACGCGTGATCGTGTTCACACAACGTCACCGCTTCAGGCAATTCATTAGCCACCACATAAGCGCAGTAATCCTGATAACAAAACACCAGCGCGTCTAAACCCGTGTATTGCTGAAAAATCGCTTGATAACTATGCCGCTCTACACTCGATAACGGCTCATACTCAGCAAACAACGACACAATCAACTCAGCCACTTCATCCATTAAATCGAATAAAGTAAAGCCCACCCGATACCATTCCAACAAGGTAAATTCAGGATTATGAAACCGTCCTGATTCACCATTTCTAAACGCTTTAGCAATTTGATAAATAGAACCACAACCTGCGGCAAGCAAGCGTTTCATGGCAAATTCAGGAGACGTTTGCAGAAATAAGCGATGTTGTAAAGGCGGCAAATCATAATCTGTGGCAAAAAATGCCAAAGACGGATCAGTGCCTATGGTGTGACTCAACAGCGGCGTTTCTACTTCCAACACCCCTTTTTCCAAAAAGAACGCACGAATTTTTGCCAGCAGCCGCGCTCTTAAATGCAGTGTTTCAATAGAGCAACTCGGCTGCCACGCAGACTGCATTATTCTTTAACGCGCGAAATATATTCGCCAGTACGAGTATCGACTTTAATCATTTCATCGGTTTGTACAAACAACGGCACACGAACCACCGCGCCAGTTTCTAACTTAGCTGGTTTACCGCCACCGCCAGAAGTATCACCGCGTACACCTGGATCCGTTTCCACAATTTGCAATTCCACAAAATTGGCAGGTGTCACACCAATAGGTGCGTCATTCCATAACATAACTGTGCAAGCATCTTGATCTTTCAACCATTTACCCGCATCGCCGACGATTTTTTCATCACATTGATACTGTTCAAAGCTCTCATTGTTCATAAAATGTCTAAACTCGCCATCGTTATACAGATATTGCATCTCCATCTCGACCACATCCGCGCCTTCCAAGGATTCGCCTGATTTAAACGTTCTCTCAATCACCCGACCTGTTTTCAAGTTTCTAATCTTAACGCGGTTAAACGCTTGACCTTTACCTGGTTTAACGAATTCATTTTCAATAATTGCGCAAGGATCATTATCCAACATGATTTTTAACCCTGCTTTAAACTCACTGGTACTATAACTAGCCATTTTATCCTCAAAGATGACAAACAATATAAAGTCAGACCATTATAATAGAGGCAATCATTGAATAGAAACCTTAAATACCCACGCATGACCGAAATCGCTCATTTTGCTAAGAACTGGCAACAACAACTTGCCGACGCTTTCACCACTATAGAAGACCTGTGTCACTACTTAAACTTAAACCCCAACGACCTACCTATCTCAACAATAGCCGCGCAAAACTTCCCCTTGCGCGTGCCATTAAGTTTTGCCGCCTGCATGGAAAAAGGCAATCCTTTCGACCCCTTATTGCGCCAAGTGTTACCCATCACAGACGAACTCGCGTTTTATACAGGCTATAGCAACGACCCAGTCGGCGACTTACCCGCTGCCACCCAAACAGGCATTCTGCACAAATACCAAGGGCGCGTATTACTCATCAACACAGGCAGTTGTGCGATAAACTGCCGCTATTGTTTTCGCCGTAACTTCCCCTACGCCGAGTTACAACTCAGCAAACAACAAGAACACGCCGTCATCCTTAGCATACAAAACGACCCTAGCATCCACGAAGTCATCCTTAGCGGCGGTGATCCCTTGTTACTCAATGATGCCAGACTCACCCGCCTCATCGCACAACTCAACACCATTCCCCACATCAAACGCATCCGCATTCATAGCCGCCTGCCCATCGTATTGCCTGCGCGTATTACCCCAGAACTCATTCACACTCTAACGCAAAGCCCCAAACAAATCATCCTAGTGCTACATTGCAACCACGCCAATGAAATCAATCAGCGCGTCATCACCGCCTGCCAACAACTCAAAAACCACGGCATCACCTTATTGAATCAATCCGTACTGTTAAAAGGAGTCAATGACGACGCGACTGTACTCTGTGAACTCAGCGAACGCTTATTCCAACACGGCGTGATGCCCTACTACCTGCATCTATTAGACAAAGCCACAGGTACGGGGCATTTTGCGGTGTCAGAAACGGATGCTTTATTATTAATGGAACGGGTACAAGCTAGATTATCGGGGTATCTTGTGCCTAAGTTGGTTAAAGAAGTCGCGGGGGCGGAGTCTAAGCGGTATGTGGTGGGGTGAAATATGTGGTACGCTTTATCTACAATGTGTTTTAACTATTTTTAGGTGATTGATATGAGCCTGTCTTTATGGATTAATTTGTCTCTTTTTGTCATATCCTTGATTGGTGTAGCTTTCATTATCTATTTAATTGTTTATAAAGAGATTGCAATTGAAAAAATTGAAAAAATTTCTGAACTATTAAAGTGGCTTATAGTTTCTGTTGGTATAACATTGTCAATAGCTATAATAAACGATGGTGTTAGACAAAGAGAGCAAGATGCAAAAGAAATGGCGACTTTTAAAGAGTATCTCTCTATTCTTTTTAACACTGGCGATATTGCTAAAAGATACTCGTTCGTTGAATATTTTTCTTCGGTATCACATGGACATCTAAAAGAGGGATGGCAGGAGTATAGGGATACTATAAAACCTGAATTTTACAAACTTATATATAGGCAAGAGCGGAATATTAGGGATGAGGCGAATAATCATTGCAAAACTGAAAAAGATAAAGATAAAGATAAAGATAAAGATGATTGTGTAAGAA
Organism: Methylococcales bacterium; assembly: GCA_037133675.1. GTDB lineage: Bacteria > Pseudomonadota > Gammaproteobacteria > Methylococcales > Methylomonadaceae > UBA4132. The sequence continues at coordinate 17,960 of JBAXNR010000034.1, read as the reverse complement.
AGGAAATTACTAAAAAACTGTTAGATATAAGTATTAAAAATTCAAACTGGAAAGCAGTAGTGATTCCTGAACAATGGGTTATAGTCGAGGGGACTGATACAACAATAAATGGAAAGGATGGTAAGAGTGGTGCAATCGGCGAAGTTAATAAAATTAAGAAACTTAATCTTGAATATGACGTAAAAATTTATAAAAAACAAAATGCTTATAAAACAATAATTGAACCATTTACAAGTAGGAATGAAGCATTAGCCGTTCTTCAGAAAATAGATAAAACGAATAGTCCTTTTGTCTTTGATATACAGACTTGGTGTAAGACTTATAAACTCAAAACAGAAAATAATATTCCATATAATGAATGTGACCCTGATGACAGCAAGTAAGCCGCGTAGCCCTGTAGGTCGGAATAAGCCTTATTGAGCGGGAGCGAAATAAGGCGTTTCCGACAAACTTATGCGATGTCGGAAACGCCCGTCCTGCGCTACCGCTTGGACGGTCTTATTCCGACCTACATTGTTGTAAACGCGATAAGATGCGCACATCATAGATGTGCTCGCTCGTTCGAGTTGTTGACGCGAATGATGCGCCTCCTATCGTCGGCACGCCCTATGGTATTACTCCAAAATTACCACATCCAAATTAAACAATGAGCCAAACCTTAGAACTTTTAAAAGACCTAATCCGCCGCGAATCCATCACTCCACTGGATGCAGGCTGCCAAGACCTGATTGCAGCCCGTTTAACCAAAATCGGCTTTCATGATGAACGCCTTGATTTTGTCGATACGCAAAACATTTATTTAAAACGCGGCACGGCAAAACCCTTGTTCGTTTTTCTGGGGCATACCGATGTTGTGCCAACGGGCAAACTGGAATCTTGGGATTCACCACCGTTTGAACCGACGATACGCGACGGTCAGTTATACGGACGCGGTACAGCAGATATGAAAGGCGGTATTGCTGCGTTTATCACTGCGGTGGAACGATTTATAAATAATCACCCTAATCATCAAGGCTCAATTGCGGTGATGCTGACCAGCGATGAAGAAGGCATAGCCACCAATGGCGTGGTGAAAGTCGTTGAGGTTTTGGAACAGCGCAAAGAAAAAATCGACTGGTGTTTAGTCGGTGAACCGTCCAGCGATAAAGAAATAGGTGATGTGATTCGAGTTGGGCGGCGCGGTTCGTTATGCGCCAAATTGACTGTGCAAGGTGTGCAAGGTCATGTTGCCTATCCTGAACTCGCTGATAATCCGATTCATAAATTCGCACCTGCGTTAAAAGCCTTAACCGAAGAAGTCTGGGATAACGGTAATGCGTTTTTCCCGCCCACCAGTTTGCAGGTTTCCAATATCAACGCAGGCACAGGCGCGGAAAATATCATTCCCGCCAGTGTCGAAGTGCTGTTTAATCTACGGTTTTGTACTGAATTGACCGAAGACATGATTAAACAACGTGTCCACGCTATTTTTGATAAACACGGTCTTAATTATGATGTGGAATGGCGATTATCAGGCAATCCATTTTTAACCTCAGGTGGCGCATTGATTGATGCGACTCATGCGGCAATTAAAACCGTGACTGGCTTTGAAACCGTTGATGATACTGGCGGAGGAACATCAGACGGGCGTTTTATTGCTCCAACAGGTGCGCAAGTGTTGGAATTAGGCGCGTTAAATGCCAGTATTCATAAAATTAACGAACATATTGGCGTGGCGGATTTAGAGATTTTGAGTGATATTTATGAGCAGATATTGAATGAGTTGTTGGTTAAGTCGTAACCGAAATTACAGATAACATCCCTTGAAGGGATGTTATCTGTTTGTTTTAATTATTTGGTAGCGGCAAAATACAAACCAAGGTTTGAGTTCCCATTACTCACTTTTTATGACTATCAATTATTTCACAAAACAACTTTTTTCCGCGTATCCTTCTGCTTCTTTAATACGCGTTCTCAAGTCTTTAGATTGCGCGGGATCACGAAACACTGCACCCGCGTCGCCTGTTTGTCCTTTGCTTAAATAAGTGAATGTTTTTGCCGCTTCATAATCAGCAAAGCTGAGTTTTTCGGCAATTTTATCTATCTTACAACCGCACGCATATTGCGTGACATAATCCATTTTCGATAAATTGCCAACGTGCTGAGCAATGCAATTAAAAACATATTCAACACGATCACGGGTTGGATAATCATTGACTAAAACGGCAGGAGTCGCGGCTTTTTTAGGATTCTTGGCTTTTTTTGCTGCAAAAGCATTGCTGCTTAATGTCACCACTAAGGCAACAGTTAACATGGAGAATAGATGGTTTTTTTTCATGGATGATACTTTTATCCCTAATGGTTCAGAAAGTAAAAAATGCGCTCAATTTATGGTTAGCAGGTTTATTGTACTATGAACAACTCAACAAAAATAACAGGCGTGATTTTAGCAGGTGGACAGGCTCGGCGCATGAATCATCAGGATAAAGGGTTGGTGTGTTATCAAGGTCGTCCGCTAGTTGATTATGCGATTGCTGCACTCGCGCCATTGGTACATGAGACGCTCATCAATGCCAACCGCCACCATGCGCAATATCAACAGTTTGGTTTGCCTGTTGTTGCCGATCAAACCGACAGTTTTGATGGCCCGTTGGCGGGCATACTCACTGCGATGATTCATAGCGATGCCGATGTGCTGCTTATTGTACCGTGTGATGCACCGCTAATAAGCACTGTGCATTTACAAAAATTGCTAACGGTACGCGCTGAGTTGAATGCAGATATAGCAGTAGCATTCGATGGTGAACGCTTGCATCCCGTGTTTTTGACGATTCATACCCGCTTGCAGTCAAGTTTACAAAATTATTTAGCCAGTGGTGAGCGTAAAGTTCAAAGCTGGTTAGCGCAACACCACACTGTGCAGGTTGATTTTAGCGACGCGCCTGAGATATTTACTAATATTAATACCTTGGCTGAATTGTCTTTGTTAGAAGCCAAACAAGTGTAGCGTGACAGGATTGATAAATTATGAACTAAAAGCAAAAGCACTTTATAATAAATTCTCTAGTTACCAACACACCGAGAGCATTATGAAAAAAATTATGTTTTTAATCAGCTTACTATTACTTAGCCCGTTGATTTATGCAGAAGAGCCTTTAGTAGAAAGTTATACGGCTAAGTTAAGCTCCGAGGATCATTTTAATAGTGATGGTCAACGTTTAAAAAATGTCGCTGACATTATTCGTCAAGACCGTGCTAATTATCATAAATTTAATGTGCGTGATAATGAAGATAATGGTGATAGTTTTTTTGCAGATAAAGACAATCGTGAGCGCATACCCACTATGCTAAAAAAAGGACATATCGATAAGGAAACTCAAAAAATTATCCTCAATGGCACTCCTGTTGTTTCAGTGAATATTTACCGTCATTACATCGAAGTCTATTTACAATGAAAACCCTAGTCGTCGCCTTATGCTTATCCCTATTTACTCATTATGCTCAAGCGGTTTGCGACAAGAATGCTGATAAATTAATCAAGGCTTATCCTGAACACTTAGTCGCCTGTGAGAATAACGCTATTGTTTGGCGTAATGGTGAGCGGCAACTTTATGACGATGGAAAACAAAAAACCTTTGAACAATTATTAACACAAGCTGATATAGAGGATATGTTTGCATTTCCCTACCCAGTCGGAGTTAATTCATACAATCTACCTGCTTTAAATGTGGATGCAGGACGGATTAGAAATGAAGAATTTTTTAAACGGATGTATGGTGCAACTAAATCAGAAGTTCAAGACCATTTAACCACTATAAAATGGCTACCAAAATCAGACGGCGAAACACTTAAAATTCAAAAAACTAATGATGTTGCAATAAAGCTTGAGCAAGTATCTAAAGAATTAGATGAGTTACCCGCTGAATTAAAAAAATACGTTATTAATACCTCAGGTACGTTTAATTGGCGAGTTATTAGTGGCACAGACAGATTAAGTAATCATTCTTTTGCGGTCGCTATCGATATTAATACAAAATACGCTGATTATTGGCAATGGGCAAAAGGTGCGTATCAATATAAAAATTCTATTCCACATCAAATCGTAGAAATTTTTGAAAAACACGGTTTTATTTGGGGTGGAAAATGGTATCACTATGACACTATGCACTTTGAATATAGACCAGAATTACTGATCTAAAGGAATAGTATTATGCACGAAATGTCACTTTGTGAAGGTATACTGGATGTTTTGCAACAGCAAGCCAAACAACAACAGTTTGTTAGAGTAAAAACCGTCTGGCTAGAAATTGGCAAGTTATCTAGCGTAGAGCCAGATGCGTTGCGCTTTGGTTTTGACATGGTGATGCAAGGCTCACTGGCAGAATCGGCAACACTGGAAATTATTGAAGTGGATGGGCAAGCATGGTGTTTTGCCTGTCAACAAAATGTCATCATAGAACACCGTTATGATGGTTGTCCTTTATGCGGTGCGTATCAACTACAAATTAATGATGGTGAACAAATGCGAATTAAAGAATTGGAGGTAGCTTAATGTGTATCGATTGTGGATGTAGTGCAGGGGATGCAAAAATTGTTGGACACTCACACGATCATGATCACAGTCATAGTCACGACCACGACCATCATCATCAGAATAGACTAAGCCCAGCTCATGCCCACGCACCGAATATAAACCCAGCGCGGATGGTGAAAATTGAGCAAGATATTCTGGGCAAAAATAATCAATATGCGCAAGTTAATCGGGATTATTTTCACCAGCATAAAATTTTTACCCTCAATCTGGTTTCTAGTCCTGGTTCAGGCAAAACTAGCCTATTGACTAAAACGATTGAATTGTTAAAAGCCGAGTTGAGCATTAGCGTCATCGAAGGCGATCAACAAACCAGCAATGATGCAGAACGCATACGCGCCACAGGCGTTAAAGCGGTGCAAATTAACACAGGCAAAGGCTGTCACTTAGATGCGCACGGCATCGGTCACGCTATTGAAACTCTTGCCCCCGAAGATAACAGTCTGTTGTTTATCGAAAATGTTGGTAATCTAGTTTGTCCTTCCGCGTTTGATTTAGGTGAAGCACATAAAGTGGTGATTTTGTCGGTGACAGAAGGCGAAGACAAGCCGCTGAAATATCCTGATATGTTTGCCGCTGCCGATATTATGCTGCTGAATAAAATCGATTTATTGCCGCACGTCGATTTTGATGTAGCGCAATGTATCGAGTATGCACGGCGTGTTAATCCGCGCATTAAAGTCTTGCAAGTGTCAGCCAGAACGGGCGAAGGTTTAGCTGTGTGGCTACAGTGGCTTAAAGCCAGTCATTCTGTGGCGTTAATTGGTTAACAGTAAAAGTGTTATAACCGCCAGTTAATTTCTTTGGCGGTTTGTTCACCAATCACACATTCATCTAGGTGACTTGCCATGCGTGAGCTTGTTGCAGTTTGCGCTATGCCAATCGCCATAATTTCCGCTTTGCTTTGCGGATACAATGGCGATTGATTAGGCGCGGCATAACCGATGGGAAATAGCGGATAACCATCAGATGTGTATTTGTCTGTTGCGCCAACAGTGTGTAATAACTCATGCACAATCACCACGTTGTTTTGTTGATCGTAATTTTCAGATCCAAAGGCATGAACGATAGCGATGAGTCCATTATTGAGTCCTAATGAATGATCAAGATGCCGACCTTCTACGGGTTCGTGGTAATAAACGAATACGCGAACGCGGTGTAAATTAGAGTTTGAATCGGGGGTATTTCTATACGCCCAATAGCGCAGCTTGATACTCCACCAAATAATGGCAGTCACATTAGCATCGGGTTTGGGTGATTCGGGTGGTTGTAATTTCATAACCACGCCCAATTTCGTTTGCGTTGGCTGACGAATGCTAAGCTTATGGTCAAGACCTTGTTGCTGTATAAATTGGTCTATCGGTTCAAAGACGCTTTTATCCAGCGCATTGATGTACTCATTGACGCTGGGATTATTGTTGTCGCCATTAATAGGGTAAATCACTACCTGCAAAGGCACAGACCACGATCTCGCCTGCAATTTTTGTATTTTGTCATAAAAAGCCAAGCTCACAAATAGTGTCAGTAGTATCACTATGCGCGTGAATTTCCACCAGTTTACGGTGCTTTTTTTTGTGGAGCTTGGTGATTTTTTCATCTATCTTAATCTGGGTTTAACATAAGAAATGGCGTGTAAGACATGAAATATAACATCGAATAAACGCCTGCGTGAAAATTGCTGATGCATTTATGACTTGAATCTAGCGAATAATCAAACGTGATAAAAACAAAATTTAAAAACTAATCAATTTCGAGGTATTTGCTATGTCTGTTACTGAAACGCTAATGAATGAACATCAGTTAATTTTAAACTATATCGCGCTAATGGAACGCGCTACTAATCATTCAGACACCGCCATTTTATTAGCCAACAGCCATCATTTTATCGACTTTATTCATCAATTTGCCGATAATTTTCATCATGCCAAAGAAGAAGACAGTCTGTTTCGCTATCTTGGTGTAGCGGGTGTCCTAACTCATTGCAATCCAATTCCTCAAATGTTGAATGAGCATAGTCAAGCACGAAGCTTCGTGCAAATAATGGAAGATGCGTTGCTTAAAAATGACGTAACAGGTTTAGTGACAGCTATGCGGCAATATGCTCAATTATTAAAAGAGCATATTTTCAAAGAAGATAATATTTTATACCCAATGGCAGAACGTGGATTGTCCGATAGTGCGAAAACCGCGTTGTTAAATGAATATGCGTATACGGAACAACGCTTGAATAGTGCTGAAATTTGGCAACGATACCAACACCTTTATACTGAGCTTGCTAATAGTTTTGGCTAAAATCCCTGATGTACACTTAACTTAATGGCAGTCTCTCAATCCTTAAAAACACCCAATAATAGAGTCATGTTAAACCGATTAGAGTCCTTTGCACCTAAAAGATTATCCATAGAATCATCGCCTAGACCATTCTCAGTTGCGCCTATGTTAGATTGGACGGATACACATTGCCGTGTTTTCCATCGTTTACTGTCAAAACAATGCTTGTTATACACTGAAATGGTGACCACTGGAGCGTTGCTTCATGGCAATGCCCAGCGTTTTTTACAGTTTGATGCGAGAGAAAATCCTGTAGCGTTTCAATTAGGCGGTAGCAATCCGCGTGACTTGGCTGTGTGTGCCAAAATGGTTGAGGATTATGGTTATGATGAAGTGAATTTGAATGTCGGTTGCCCTAGCGACCGTGTACAAAACGGACGCTTTGGTGCGTGTTTAATGGCAGAACCTGAACTGGTGGCTGACTGTGTGGTGGCAATGAATCAGGCGGTTTCTATTCCTGTCACCGTTAAATCCAGAATCGGCATTGATGAGCGTGATTCTTATGAGGAGTTGGTGCATTTTATCGATACAGTTGCCGAAGCGGGCTGTGACACCTTTATTGTTCATGCCAGAAAAGCATGGTTAAGCGGTTTATCACCCAAGCAAAACCGTGATGTACCGCCATTACGCTACGATGTGGTTTATCAACTTAAAAAGGACTACCCACAGTTAAACATCATTATTAATGGCGGCATTACTACCTTAGAGCAAACTAAAACCATGCTGGAACACGTTGATGGGGTGATGGTGGGACGTGAAGTTTATCAAAATCCTTATCTGTTAGCGGAGGTCGATCAACAGCTTTATGGTGCGGATTATTCACCTATTTCTCGCCAGCAAGTTATCGCGCTATTGATTCCGTATATTCAACAACAGCTTGCAGCCAATAACGGTGTGCGCTTAAACAATATCACGCGGCATATCTTAGGTTTGTTTCATGGCGAATATGGCGCGAGATTATGGCGGCGACATTTGAGTGAAAATGCCTGTCGTGCAGGTGCAACTGAGCAGGTGGTATTGGATGCGTTAAAATTCACCCAGCAATGATGTTATACTGCACCACTTTTTTTAAACTTGAGACCAAAAAAACATGGAACAGCATTTTGCCAGTATTATCACAGCCATAGGTGAAGATTTAAACCGTGAAGGGCTGATTGATACCCCAAAACGTGCCGCCAAAGCGTTTAAATTTCTTAACAACGGTTATGAAAAAACACTGGAAGATGTGTTGAATGGTGCAATTTTTTCCGCTGATACCGAAGACATGGTTATCGTAAAAGACATCGAATTATATTCTTTGTGTGAGCATCATTTATTGCCGTTCATCGGTAAATGCCATGTCGGTTATTTACCCAATGGCAAAGTATTAGGTTTATCCAAAATTGCTCGCGTGGTCGATATGTACGCCCGCCGTCTGCAAATTCAGGAACAACTAACCCGCCAAATCGCCGATGCCATTGAAACCGCCGTCGGTGCAAGAGGCGTTGCCGTTGTTATTGAAGCCAAACATTTATGTATGATGATGCGCGGCGTGGAAAAACAGAACTCAGTGATGACAACTTCATCAATGAAAGGGATTTTTCGTAAAGACTTTAGTACCCGCACTGAATTTTTAAATCTGATTAATCGCTAGTAAGGGGTGGCAATTATGAAATACTCGGTAAAAGTAGATAAATTACTTAACTACGCTGTATTTGATTTCAGCGAAGATTGGTCAGGTTATTTGACATTGGGATTTACAGAAGAGGATGTGCCTGCATTGTTGCAGTTAGCACTGGATGAAGAATTATACTGGCAAGATGATGATAAGGAAGATGAAGAAGCCGATCTTGCTTATGCCGCTGCCCCCTATCATGCTTGGCGAATATTAGGACTGTTAAAAGCCGAAGCCAGCGTGTTGCCTTTATTAGAGAGAATTGGTGACGATGATTGGAGTGGTGAGGATGCGTGTACTATTTTGGGGCTTATCGGTGAAAAAGCCATTGAACCGATAAAACAGCAACTATCTGATTCTATAACAGATGCTTTTAAAAAAAGCATCTTGGTGACAGCTTTTGGGAAAATCATTGCCAACAATCCTGACTACAGGGAACAAGGCGTGGCTTTTTTGACCGAGTATTTAGCTAAAATTACTGATGAAAACTCCTATCTGGCGGGTTTTGTTGTTTCCGAGTTAATAGATTTGAATGCTAAAGAAAGCATAGAAACAATACGCGCCGCATTCCAGCGCGGTTGTGTTGATATTTCGATGGCTGGGGATATTGAAGATGTTGAAATTGAAATGGGATTTAGGCAGCATCGAGCGACACCAAAACCAAATTATTTTGGTTTTAGTGGCATAGATTTTGAGCAACTTAGAGATGACATTTTATTAACTAACTCTAAGGCAAAAATAATTTCGCAACCCGAACGATCCATAAAAGTAGGTCGTAATGATCCTTGTCCCTGTGGTAGCGGTAAAAAACACAAAAAATGTTGCCTACATTAATTCAGAATATCAAACAATTAAGAGCGTTATGAGCATAAAAACAGGCGTATTACTAGCAAATTTAGGTTCACCGACTGCACCGACCACTAAAGCGGTGCGGAAGTTTTTGGGTGAGTTTCTGTGGGATAAACGGGTAGTGAATATTCCGCGTCCTGTGTGGTGGTTAATTCTGAACTTCTTTGTGTTGCCGTTTCGCCCAAAAAAATCAGCTCATGCTTATCAAACAGTATGGGATGCAGAAAAAGGTTCACCGTTGGCTTTTTTAACGTACCAATTAACTGAAAAAGTCGCGGAGCAATTAATAACTAAAGACATCACAGTGGATTATGTGATGCGTTATGGCGAGCCATCAATGGCAACACAATTACGGCGATTTAAAGACCTAGGGATTGACGATATTATTGTTCTGCCTTTGTATCCGCAATACTCATCAACCACAACGGCTTCGATTTATGACGCGTTAATTAATGAGCTGAATACATGGCGATATTTACCCAGTTTTCGCTTTATCAGCGATTATCATCAAAACGAAGCACATATTACCGCGCTTGCTAATTCGATTACCCAAGCATGGGACGAGCAACCAAAAAATGATTTATTGGTGATGTCATTTCATGGTTTGCCTGAGGTATTAACTAAAATGGGCGATCCATATTTTTATCAGTGCCAAAAAACAGCCGCATTAATTGCGGAAAAATTAGGCTTAAGGGATAGTGAGTGGAAGTTAGTTTTTCAATCCCGTTTTGGTAAAGCGGAATGGTTAAAACCCTATTGCGTGCAGACCTTGGAAGAATTACCCAAGCAAGGTATTAAATCGGTTGATTTGGTTTGCCCTGGTTTTGCGGTGGATTGCTTGGAAACGCTGGAAGAAATTGCCATTACCAATAAAGAAATTTTTATTGAGGCGGGCGGTGAGCAGTATCGTTATATTCCTGCTCTCAATGATAGTGATGCACAGGTTAATAGCATTATCAGCCTGCTTGAACTATAGTTAACGAATACGATTTTTTCGACAACAAGCGGGGCAACATGATTATAGGTACTGCATTAAGCAACAGCGCGACCAAAGCTTTATTATTAGGCAGCGGTGAACTAGGCAAAGAACTGACTATCGCATTGCAACGTTACGGCGTTGAAGTGATTGCCGTTGATCGTTATGCCAATGCCCCTGCACATCACGTTGCACACCGCAGTCATGTCATTGATATGACTGATGGCGACGCAGTTAAAAAATTGATTGCCTTAGAGCAACCTGATTTTATTATTCCCGAAATCGAAGCCATTGCCACTGCTACACTAGCTGAGATTGAAGCCGAAGGCTTATGCACCGTTGTTCCTAATGCTAGAGCGATTCAATTAACTATGAATCGGGAAGGTATCAGAACATTAGTCGCCGAAAAACTAAAGCTACCTACATCGCGTTATGCGTTTGCTGAGTCTTTTGATGAATTAAAAACCGCTGTCGAGTCTGGTATCGGTTATCCGTGTTTCATTAAGCCGACTATGTCATCATCGGGCAAAGGGCAATCGATGGTAAAAAGTCCAGAGCAATTGCAAGCCGCGTGGGATTATGCCAAAGCCAGTGGGCGTGTGAATACAGGCAAAGTGATCGCTGAGGCGAAAATCGATTTTGATTTTGAAATTACCCTGTTGACTGTTCGGGCTTTAAATGCCGACGCTGAAATACAAACCTATTTTTGTGAAGCTATTGGACACGTTCAGGAACACGGTGATTACCGTGAAAGCTGGCAACCGCAAATCATGACTGCCGCCGCGCTTGCCTTGTCCCAAGACATTGCCGCTAAAGTCACGACTGAAATTGGCGGCTTAGGTTTATTTGGTGTGGAATTATTCATTAAAGGTGATGAAGTCTGGTTTAGCGAAGTTAGCCCTAGACCACACGATACAGGCATGGTGACTATGGTCACACAAGCACAAAATGAATTTGAATTACACGCCAGAGCCATTTTGGGCTTACCTGTGGCAACGCATTTAGACAAAGTGGGGGCGAGTGCGGTAATTTTAGGTGGTATCAATGCGAAAGCAGTGATTTATGAAGGCTTAGCACAGGCACTTAGCGTACCCGATAGCGAAGTACGTCTATTCGGTAAACCTGAAGCTTTTACTAATAGACGAATGGGTGTTGCGTTAGCGAGTGCGTCAACTGTTGATAAAGCGCGAGCAAAAGCGATTAAAGCAGCCAGCCTAATAGTGGTTAAATCTAACGAATAGTAGGGCATGGATATGTTGAAAATTACCGTTGTTTCATTGGCATTGCTTACCTCAACTCAGGTAATGGCAGATGTGTATAAATATGTGGATGAGGGTGGTCACGTTTTTTACACCGATGAGCCTAGAAATAAACTGTATAAACGCATCATAAAAACCCCGATTCATCCTCCATCGGTAGCATCCGCTAGTCCATTTATGGCTGCTGTTCTTAAGCGGCATACTTTTTCAGGTGTCAATAAAGCCAAATATAACGAGCTAATTGAAGATGCCGCCCAACGTCATCAAGTAGATGCAAAATTGCTTCACGCGGTGATTCAAACTGAATCCGCTTACAATTCAACTGCTATTTCTTCAGCGGGCGCAGCAGGTTTAATGCAGTTAATGCCAGCTACTGCACAGCGATTTGGTGTTATGGATCGTAATGATCCTGATCAAAATGTTGACGGTGGTACACGTTATTTAAAATATTTGCTTACTCTATTTGGTCCTCGATTAGACCTAGCCATCGCCGCTTATAATGCGGGTGAAAATGCGGTTATCAAACACAACAACACCATTCCTCCCTACCGTGAAACCCAAGATTATGTACGCCAAGTATTGGCTTTGTATAAACAATAAATTTTGGGTTGCTTGGTTGGGTTGGGTTGGGTTGGGTTGCCAAAAAGACGGCACGCGGCTGAATTCGGTGAGTCATGATTCGAGAACAGCCATTATTTAGGTGATCTCTTTCTATACCAAACAAACAGAGTGGTAGCCACAACTGCTACGACTAACAACATTAAAATCGGGTGTTCGTAAACTGTTTCAACAACCGCACCTATACCATGTGTTGTACCGCGAGAATAAGGTCCCATGATTTTTGCCCCTGTTTTTTGATAGTTATAAAAGGTTTAGAACTCCAAAATATGTTTTGGACTCCTAATGGTTAGTTTTTTAAATTTTCCTATTAAGGATGAGTTACTTGCGTACAGCATTTTGATTAAAAAAGAGATTGCTGTCCATAATTAAAATTTATAGCTCGTATTTCTTTCACCCAACCACATACCGCTTAGACTTCCGCCCCGCAACTTCTTTAACCAACTTAGGCACAAGATATGGCATTGTCATACCCGATGGTATCGGGTATGAATAGGTTGGGTTACGGCTTTTTCTGCAACTCTGCACGATCTTCTTGATTTGTGCAACAAAGTATTTTTGTAACAGAGTGTAACAAAAGATGAAATTGTTACATTCTGTTACAAAAATAAATCACGATAAATTGCTATTTCTGTAGACTGTAAACCTACAATAAGTATGCGGCTATTACAGTAAAAAGCGATCTTTCTCCTTTAGGAGTTTCATCAAAAACACCAAAATAAATAAAAGCAACCTATTGATTAATAATATTTTTATGCACCAACGCCGATTCTATATACTAATCTACTCGGCTAAATTGTGGCATAACCAACATTCATTCAACAGGTAGCCTTGTATGTTCAATTTCCCTGAATTTTTTATAAATTACTTTCCTGATATCTTTGGGGGTAGCGGAGTTGTTATCATTCCTTACTACTATCTTTTACTTCAAATTAATAAATGTATCTTCGACAGTTTGAGTTTTTTGGTCGCCAATTTTGTAGGTTTTATTTTCTTGCTAACATCCCTTGGTTTTTACCGCTACCAAAAGGACAAGGATCATTATGAGCTACTTTTATGGATCGTTCGGGTTGTGAAATTATTTTTGCCTTAGAGTTAGTTAATAGCTGGTAGGTTGGGGTGCGGCTCTTTCGCAATCCAACGAATTTTAGAGAATGTTGGGTTGCCAAAAAGACGGCAATCCAACCTACGCGACTATAAGAAAATCTAATAAAAATATAGCAAATAGTAAATCCATTGTTTTTCCTCATGTTTATTAAAACTAAAAACAGGATAGCGAATGCCGCAGGACAGTCTGAAAGCCATCATTTGTTGTTTAGTGATGGGGGTTATTTACGACTTTTATCTCGATTTTCTTGCCAAGATTCAAGTACGAATGTCGTTAGCGTATGAGCAGCATGTATAGCTAAACGAGCATGTCTTGGTTTTAGTTTATATAAATTCTTTCCTGCACCGTGTGCTGAACTAACGTGTGTGCGCAATGCAGCAATACCGTTAACTGTTGCGAAAATCCCAGATAATATTTCGAGCAAATCTCTATCAGCAATTATGCTTGGATCTAAACCTAAGTCATCTTTGACAACTTTCCATATCGGTTGAAAGTCTTGTTTTTTTGGCATTTCAAGACCCTCCTCCTCAATATATGTCTTGAATAATGATTCAAGGATATTGCAAGCAGCTGAAATAGCTTCTCTTTGATTTGATTCTGCATTCTTTAATGCACGTTCAAACTCTAGGTTTATTGATGGGTAATCAAGCTTTATTATAATTTCCTTAAGACTTCGGGATACACTGTTTGAAATGTGTGAAACTCTCGCTCCAGTAATATATTGAAGATTCGCTCTGCTTAACGCCTGTTGTATTTTCTCGATTTTATCTTTTTGACAATCCGTTAATGAAGGTTCTTTGTCATCCCTAAAATCTTGTTTTGGTAAAGGCGGCTCCATATAACCTTCAATGAGGAATCCAATTACTTCAAGAGGTTCAGTATTTTCCTCTAAATTAATTCTTCTTAACCATTCTTGTGCTTTTGATAGCTTACTTCCTACGGGTGGTTCACCTGGCGCATTCGCATACATAAACAGATTATCCATAGTCGCATGTGTTTCACTTTCTGCGATCACTTCACTAAGAATAGAGATAAGTTGTGCTGGCAGTCTAATTCGTTCCATTTCTATCTTTACTATGTCTAATATGAATTAATCTGTAAAGCGTAAGTTGGGTTGCCGCTTTTTGGCAACCCAACATATAGTCGGATTTGTTGGGTTGGCTATCGCCAGCCCAACCTACAGTTTGTCTTGATAATCTTGCTCTTTAAACCCAACCAACAACAACTCACCCGTATCTAACACAGGGCGTTTCAGCAAAGTCGGGGCATCAACAATAAGCTGTATCGCCTTGTCTTCGGTTAAATCGGTTTGCTGTTCTGGGCTGAGTTTTCGCCAACTGGTGCTGGTACGATTCAGCAACGATGTCCAGTCAACCCGTGTGGCGAAATTTTGTAATTGCTCCAGTGTTAAACCATCGACACGCACATCATGAAACTGATACGCGATGCCGTGTTGCGCTAACCAATCCCGTGCTTTTTTTACCGTTGAGCAGTTTTTTATACCGTACAGCGTGAACATCGGAAATCTCAGATTTGGCTATTTAATAATTCATCTAAATCAGGCAATTCTTTATCTGCCTTGCAGCGTTTTTTGTAAATATCGACGAATTCCATAAAGGATTGTTCAAGGTCTTCCAAAATCCCTTCTTCGTTTTCTTGTTCATCTTCGGGAACATCGTCAGAATCTAAGTATTCTTGTTGTAAAGACACTTCGCTGTTCAGGGCGAGAATGGCGTAAATAATGGCATTGTTTGAGATGGTTTCGCTCATGGTTTTGATACTCTGTTAAATTAAGAAAGGGTGATTATTTCAAATTGTCAGTGACGTGTGGTTCAATTAAGGCATACATCAATTGGTGCATTTTTGGGCTACCCGTAATGACGTTACCTGACTCTATGTAGTTATCATTAAAAGAAAAATCGGTGACTACGCCGCCCGCTTCTTTAATCATCAAAATACCAGCCGCCATATCCCATTCCATGATGCCGATTTCCCAATAACCATCCAAGCGACCTGCGGCAACGTAAGCCAAATCTAATGCCGCCGAACCTGCACGGCGTATGCCCGCACATTCAGTGGTCAAAGCGCGAAACATACCGATGTATGCGTCTAAATGGGTGTCAGTTTTAAAGGGAAAACCTGTACCCAACAACGCGCCTTTTAAGCTGTTGGGTTGGGTAACACGCAGTTTTCGATTATTGAGCATCGCGCCACCGCCGCGTTTTGCAGTAAATAATTCATCGCGTAAGGGATCATAAATAACGCCGACTTCCAGCTTGCCTTTATGTTTTAGGGCGATAGATACTGCGTATTGTGGAAAGCCGTGCAAAAAGTTGGTTGTGCCATCTAAGGGATCTATCACCCAGACGTAATCATTGCCTGCGTGTTCGCCGCTTTCTTCTGCCAAAATTGCGTGGTCAGGATAAGCAGTTTTGATGATATTAATAATTTCGCGTTCAGCCATGCGATCGACTTCGCTGACATAATCATTTCTGCCTTTTTGATCAATATGTAGCGACCCAACTTTATCGGATGAACGAAGGATGAGATCGCCCGCGCTTCTAGCAGCACGGATGGCAGTATTTAACATGGGTTGTTGCATAAGACTATTCTTTTAATGAGCGTGTAAAGGTGTGATGATAGCAAATATTTTGCCAAAAAGACTTATTTTTCCGATGAGCTAAACGGGAGTGCAAGCTTTGCTTGCACTCTCTGAATACTTACCAACTGCCTGTATTGGGCATAGAAAGCCACGGTTCTTCTGGAGCTAAGGGTTCATCTTTTTGCAAAAACTCGATAGAAATGCCGTCAGGTGAGCGCACAAACGCCATGCGTCCATCACGCGGCGGGCGATTAATTACCACACCTGCCTCCATGAGTTTTTGGCAAGTCGCGTAAATATTATCGACTTCATAAGCCAGATGCCCAAAGTTACGTCCGCCTGTATAGTCTTCGGTATCCCAGTTATAGGTGAGTTCAACTAACGGAGCTTGTCTGAGGACGGCTTCATTAACATCCAGCGGGGCGTACAAATAGACCAGCGTGAACCGACCTTGCTCGCTTTCGTAACGATTGCATTCAACCAAGCCTAATTTATTGCAGAAAAAATCTAGTGATTCGCTTAAATCATGAACACGAATCATGGTGTGTAAATAACGCATGGTGATAAAATCCTTGTGGGTAAGACAGTTGCTAATTGTACACTGTCACACTAGAAAAGTGATTACACAGCTTGCCCCGCACACCATGCTGATGACCATGCCCATTGAAAATTATAGCCACCTAGCCACCCCGTCACATCAACCACTTCACCAATAAAATACAGATTAGGAACTTTATGACTTGCCATTGTTTTCGATGACAGCTCATTACAATCAATACCACCAATGGTAACTTCGGCAGTGCGATAGCCTTCTGTGCCATTAGGTTTAATTGTCCAGTGATGTAATTGTTCGGCTAGTTGTTGAATTTGTTGGTTTGAACAGTCTTGTAACACGGTGTTTAATAGTTGCTCAGGCAATAAACAACTTAGCAAATTCTTGGGTAAATACTGGGCTAACAGTGTTTTTAGGGTACTATTGATTTTTTGCTGACGTTTGGTTTTCAATTCATCGCTAAGCGAAATATGTGGTAATAGATTAAGGGTAATCGCTTCACCCGCCCGCCAATAAGAGGAAATTTGTAACACACTTGGACCGCTTAAACCGCGATGGGTAAATAATAGGTTTTCAGTAAAAACCTGACCATTGGCACTACTAATTGCACAAGGTACTGCAATACCTGATAAGACCGAGAATTTTTCTTTATCATCGGGCTGCAATGTCAGTGGCACTAAACCCGCACGAGTCGGTAATACCTTAATGCCAAATTGTTCAGCGATTTTATAACCCAAAGGAGTCGCGCCCATTTTCGGTATTGATAAACCGCCCGTCGCAATCACTAACGACTGTGCGATAAAATCACCCTGATTAGTCGTTAGCTGGAATTGTTGCTCACTCTGTTCAATAGCGTTGATGCTGGTGTTTAGCTGAATGGTTACTCCCGCGTTTTCACATTCAGTCAACAACATAGATAAAATATCTTTGGCACTGTCATTGCAAAATAATCGCCCATGTTCACGCTCATGATAGGGAATGCGATAGCGAGAAATTAATGCCAGAAAATTCCATTGATTGTAACGACTCAGCGCGGATTTACAAAAATGTGGATTGCTGGAAATATAATTGCTGGAGTCAACTTCCATGTTGGTGAAATTGCAACGACCACCACCCGACATCAGAATTTTTTTGCCCGCTTTGTTAGCGTGATCTAATACAATGACACTTCTGCCGCGTTTGCCCGCTTCAATCGCACACATCAAACCCGCAGCACCCGCGCCGATAATAACAACATCGGTTTTAATCATGATAAATATTCATAGCATAAAGGTTAAAACAGATTATTATCCATGAAAAGCCCGAAAAAATTTTGCTTGTGATACGCTTAACCTTCAATTATTTTAATCTCGTCATCATCTACTCCCTTTTGACTCAAAAATCATCTAGAGCTAACTGCTAATAAACTGATTATGAAATAATAGGCGAAACAGTGGCAAA
>JBAXNR010000033.1:0-34538 GCA_037133675.1 Methylococcales bacterium | reverse complement strand
TTAAAGTTGCTATATTATGCCAGATGTCAATGACATTTTTATGAGAAAGCCGTGGATTCATGGGTAACACTGACAACACAGGAAACACCAAAGCCCACAACAATAAACCGCCCACTCCAAAGCTAAAAAAACTAAAGCCTGTGGCAAACAGCCGCCAGCCATAACTTAATTTTCGCATTATTTTTTGCATCCTATCCAATTGCCCAAATGCAACACCTGCTCATCAGCAAGCAGAAATTCTAACAATGTCCGCAATTGTACCGAATGCTCACCTATATCACGATATTCTGTTGCACGACAAAATGACAACGGCAAACCCTCACCGCTCAAAGCAATGCGTAACGCCAACACACACGGCGCGGCACTCAAATTAAACGGCGCGATAGGAAAAAAATCCGCAACAGGTTCATCATAAAAAACAATCAACACCGCCGCCGCGCCTTCATGCAGTATGCCCACCGCGTCGATAAACGCAGGCGCAATGCCTTCTTGACCTGAGGCAATCACGGTTATTTCCTGATGATTGCGATAAGCGATAGAAAACAGCCCTGCAATCGCATTATGCACCGACAAACTGAATGCCGTTGGTGACAATTCTTCACCTGCTTGAATGGCTTGTAACATCGCCAAGGATTTACCCAATTCACCGTGTGCCGAACTGAATACCACAGGCAACGCTTCACCCGCTGTAATACAGCGATCAGCAACAGCAAACACCGCTCGTGCCAACGGCGTTAATCTACGCTGTAGCATTTTAGGTACACACGCAGGCACGGTAATATTATCCGTTGTTGTCAGCTTATCATCTCGCACATCCAAATCAGGACACCACGCGCTCCAGTTACACACGATAAAATCAAGCATTGTTAGTCATCACGTTCAATAGTTCGGACAGTTTTACCCAGAGACCACCCCGTTGTACAAAGCGCGTGATAACGGGAAGAGGATTTAATTAAACTCAGGTCGATCTAATCAAAAGTTTACAAGGGTACGTTCAATGAATAAGGCATTGAAAAACCTAGCTTTATTAAAATGGTTCAACGGGGTGGGTTTTCGATAAGGAGATGAAAGCCTGTCCTGCCACTTGATGAGGTTCAGTGCAGAAACAGGCATTGAAATGACTGTGTAATTTACCTTGTTTGGAATTATAAAACTTGCCTAAACCATAGGTTTTTTCGCCGCTTTTTTCCATAAAACTAGCGTCCAGTGCCGCTATCTTTGCGTGAGTCGCAGGCATTATTTCATGGATACCCAGTCGATTGAATTCAATAAAATCAAGCTTTTTTCCAAACCAGAGACGATAGGTCTTTTCATTCAACTCACTGTATCGACTCAGATTGCTATAGGTCGCCCTGCCTCGCAAGCAGATCAAACCCATCAATAAAATCCGCAAACACAATGTGGCTTGGGAAGGCTGGACACAATTCTAAAATCGTTTCTAGTAGCTTCATGGAAATCTTATCTTCAACGAGTGCTGTTTATTAGAAACTGCATTGTCCTCTAACAAAAAATTTCCTCTTTTCTAAAAACTGTCCGAACTATTGTTCATTAACAACTAGAGTCGTTGATTAGGGTGCTAATGATAAAGC
Organism: Methylococcales bacterium; assembly: GCA_037133675.1. Classification (GTDB taxonomy): domain Bacteria; phylum Pseudomonadota; class Gammaproteobacteria; order Methylococcales; family Methylomonadaceae; genus UBA4132. Next base: position 32,949 of record JBAXNR010000033.1, on the reverse strand, counting down.
ATTTACGCGGATAAGTTCATAGTAATAAATTCGGATGTATAAAAAAACGTCATTGCGGCAGGGATGCCGCAATCCAGAAGCCAAGGATGGCGCACACTCGAACACATCCCTGTGACTGGATTCCAGCATCCCTACTGGAATGACGGCGACTCTTAATACACGCCGACTTTTTATTGTGAACTTATAGCGCAATCGAATATAAAATTAACCAGAATTTGCTCATTTGCCGCATTTTATTGGTAGTGCTACCTAATATAATGCGGAATGCAAGCTCTGCTTGTACTTACAGGCAAAGCCTGCACTCCAGTAGTATTCAACATATTAAAAAATATATGCTCAGCTATTTACCTATTTAGCACTACCGCCTTTTTCGCTACGTTCACATAGCGGTGCAACCATAGTTATCACTACCAATGGCGTTGAAGCATGAATAAAGTTATTTTTAATCAATGTGTTACGCCGTTTGTTTGTGATGTTTTTCATCAAAACCATCAATCCAATAAATATAACCATTTGATTTATTTATATTTTATTCATGCACCAACGCCACTACCAATATTCAAAGGAATGGATATTTTATATACCCATTTTATATCCATTAATACCCCATTCTAAATTCTTGTGCATGTCACTTTTTTACCAGAGAATAACCGCGCTTGTTTAATATTTATCTTGTGAGTCTTTTTTCTGGAAAATACTCATCAAGAAGGTTTTTACCACCTGTTTTAAGTGTGGATTATTATCGTGATTGTATCTAAGAAAAAACGATTACTCGTTAGCGTTATTACACTGCTAATGCAAAGTATTAGTTATTTGTTTTACCTATCGATAACTGCTTTATGTTTTAGCCCATTGGTTGATGCTAATGAACAAAACGAGGCACTCAATTTGAGTGTAGAAGACTTACTGAATGTTGAGGTCACCTCTGTTGCCAAAAAAGCCCAATCTTTGAATGACGCGCCCGCAGCGGTGTTTGTTATTTCTAATGAAGATATAAAACGCTCTGGAGCAACCAGTATTCCCGATGCCTTGCGCTTAGCTCCTGGTTTGGATGTTGCTAAAATTGATGCTAATAAATGGGCGGTTAGCTCACACGGTTTTAATGGACGTATTGCTAATAAATTATTGGTGCTGATTGACGGGCGTAGTGCTTATACGCGTACCTTTGCGGGAGTGTACTGGGAAAATCAGGATGTAATGATGGAAGATGTTGATCGCATTGAAGTTATTCGTGGACCAGGCGCGGCGTTGTGGGGTGCTAATGCGGTGAATGGCGTTATTAACATCATTACTAAATCTTCAGCGCAGACGCAGGGTGCATTATTGAATGTAGGCGGCGGTAGTAATCAGGAACAGGGCTTTGGTTCGTTTCGTTATGGCACAAAATTCGGCGAAAAAACCACAGCAAGAGCCTACGTCAAAGGCTTCAATCGTGGGCAAAACACCTTAGCGTCAGGTGGCAATGCAGGTGATAATTGGAACGAAGTGCAGGGTGGTTTCCGTCTGGATTCACAATTAAGTATTCAAGACGCATTGACTGTTCAGGGGGATATGTATCAAACCCATATCAACCAATTTTCTTATTATCCGCAAGTAGCCCCCCCTTATCGACTTACCGAAAAGGATAAAACGAATACCTATGGTGGTAACTTACTGGGGCACTTGCAGCATACTTTTTCGCCAACGTCCGATTATTCATTGCAATTTTATTACGATAGTTATACGCGTGACGAAGTGCCGTTCTATGAAAAACGCAATACGCTGGACATTGATTTTCAGCACCGTTTTTCGTTACTAGATTGGCATGAAATTATCTGGGGGACGAGTTACCGTTATGGTCATGACCATTTGTTAGGCAACACCCTCTCCAATGGTTCAACGCTCTATAGTGTAAATCCAGCCAATGTCAATGACCAGCTGTTTAGTGCTTTTATTCAAGATGAAATGACGCTGATAGACAATAAACTGTGGTTGACGGTCGGCTCTCGATTTGAACACAATGATTACAGCGGCTTTGAGGGACAACCCTCAGCTAAAATATTGTGGGCTCCGCACAATCAACATAGACTGTGGGCTAGCGTGTCAAGAGCAGTACGCACACCATCACGGATAGAGAAAACTGGTTCAGTGCTAGGTGATGTTTTACCACCACAAGATCCAAGATTGCCATTGCCTGTGGCGGTAGTGCCTCAAGGTAATACTAATTATCGCTCGGAAGAAGTCATTGCCTATGAAGTTGGTTATAGAGCGACTTTTTCCAAATCGATTTCTTTGGATGTAACAGGCTTCTACAATGATTACCGTGACCTACGGATTCCAGTTGCAAGTGTGCCATTTTTCAATAGAGTATCAATAGTACAGCCTTTAATCGTAACGAATGATTTACAGGGTAAAACATTCGGTATCGAAATCGCCACTGTCTGGCAAATGCTCGATTGGTGGCGGTGGGATGTTAATTATAGTTGGTTACATACCCAACTTGATAGTAGTAACCCTCGAGCCCCTATCAGCCCTCAGCAACGCGCCTCATTACGCGGTGCGTTGTCACCATGGCAAGACATTGATATGGATTTTTGGTTTCGTTATGTGGACAGCAATTTTACCGTGGGTTCATTTGGTGACATCACTATAAAACCCTATGTCACACTTGATTTGCGCACTGCGTATCGACTTTATAAAGGCATTGAATTATCACTGACTGCTCAAAACCTAGTAGCACAAAAACATCTGGAATACATAGGCGAAAACCAGACCTTTCCCACTGCAATTGACCGAGGTGTTTACGGCAAAATAAACTGGAGTTTCTAAACCCATGAACCAACGGATTAGAAAAGTCCTACTGTTGCTACTGGGCTTGTGTTTATTGCTTAGCACTCACCCATCAATGCGGGCGCAGTCACTGGAAGAACAAACAGTATTAGCGGCATTAGCACTGAATATTGTCCGCTTCACGACGTGGTCGCCTGAGGCACAACTGACTGCCACTATCAATTTTTGTGTGGTGGGTGATAACGTGGTGCAACAGTCCTTTGCCAGTATTGACGATAAAGCGGTAGGCGATAAAGCCCTACATATCATTAACCTATCACGTTTGCAGAACTTTGAGCAATGCGATGTGCTGTATATCAGTGAATTGAAGCAAGCTATTTTGCAACAAGTGTTTATCGAAATAAAAAAACGTCCACTGTTAACCATCGGTTCAGGTGTCAATTTTGCCGAACAAGGTGGCATGGTTGGTATGGAAAATGTGAATGACAAAATCAACTTGCTAGTCAATCTACCCGCTGTACGCGAAGCGAATTTAAATATCAGCGCACGGTTATTAAAGCTAGCTAAAATTATTGGAAACTAACGACTATGAAATGGTTTAATAATGCACCGATACGCGTGAAACTCATCTCCATTATGACGCTAACAGCGATGTTAGCATTGCTGTTAGTCACTGCTGCTGTGGTTATCAATGAATACATCAGTAAAAAGAATGATACCGAAAAACAACTGGTGTTAATTGCGGATATTGTGGCGTGGAATGCCTCTGCCTCATTAACATTTAAGGATGTTCCCACTGCTCAGGAATTGCTGAAAGGGTTGAGTAGCCAGCCTAGCTTGATTTCTGCCCAACTATATGACAATACGGGGAGCGTTTTTGCAACTTACCAAACAGCCAGAAAAATGACCATCATCGCATTCAGTGAAGATATTAAAACACTGATTACCGTTGCGCAAAACCGCAAACCCGAACCAAATTCGATTCAAGCTCTGCAAGCACAATTAAATAACTGGGTTAGCGCGTTATTCAACGCGGAGGCGAAAGCCGCACCATTACCGCTGTATAAACAAGTCATTACTTATGAAAATAACATACTGCATTTATTCAGACCAATTATGTTGGATGGTGAACTGCAAGGTATTTTGCATTTAGCGGACGACCAAAGCGGACTGCACGCCTTACTTGCTCGGTTTTATTTAATTATTAGCTTGATTGTTATTTTTACAACTTTGTCCATTTTTATGGTCTCTACCAAATTACAACAAGTCTTTTTAGCACCACTATCAGTGCTGATGCAGGCGATGCGCACCGTCACTGACGAGAAAAAATTTACCCACTCAATCACACAAATCGCGAACGATGAATTTGGTGAAATGGCGATGGTTTACAACACCATGTTGACCGAGATTCATCAACGTGACGATCAATTACAGCAACATCGAGCGAATCTGGAACGACAAGTGGTTGTGCGTACTCAAGAATTATTTGAGAAAAACCAGCATCTTGAGATTGCTATTCACGATGCTGTCACAGCAAAAGAACAAGCTCAAGCCGCCAGCAAAGCGAAAAGTGAATTTTTAGCGACCATGAGCCATGAAATTCGCACACCGATGAATGGTGTATTGGGCATGACTGATCTATTACTGAACACAGAGCTTAATTTTCGGCAAACGCATTTAGCGGAAACCGCGTTTCATTCTGCCCAAGCCTTACTGGGGATTATTAATAATATTCTGGATTTTTCTAAAATTGAGGCAGGGAAATTTCAATTAGTTCATCGAGATTTTGATTTACGGAATTTACTGGAAGAGACAGCGGAAACGTTGTCTATTCAAGCACACAACAAAGGACTGGAACTCATTTTGAACGTGTCACATGAATTAAATAATATAGTGTATGGTGATGATGAACGCTTGCGGCAAGTGCTTATTAATTTGCTGGGTAATGCCATTAAATTTACTGTACAAGGCGAAGTACAGTTAAAAGTATCATTGCTGCATATTCAGAATCAATGGCAAAATCTGCTTTTTGAAATCACTGACACAGGCGTGGGCATCGCCGCTGACCAACAGATGCTTATTTTTGATAGCTTTACCCAAGTTGATAACACCAGCACCCGCCGTTTCGGAGGAACAGGTTTAGGATTGGCCATTTCTAAACAATTGGTTGCGCTGATGGGTGGAGAGTTGCAACTCAGCAGTACACTAGACAAAGGTTCTTGTTTTTATTTTAGTCTGACATTAGAAAACAACCTGTACGCCGTGCCTGAAAAACTGCCTGTGAACGCGCTACATGGAGTGGCGGTGCTGGTGGTTGATGATAATGCCACCAATCGCAGTATGCTGTACGGGCAATTATCTTATTGGGGGATGCAGTGTGAGTGCGTAGAAAATGCTGAACTGGCGTTAATTACCTTGCTCAATGCGGCGCGACGTAATAAACCCTATAAAATCGTGGTGTCTGATTCGCACATGCCAGTAATGGATGGATCAGAGCTTGCTCTGGTGATTAGAGAAGAACCATTGCTTGCAAATTTAGCCATCGTGCTATTAAGTTCGGATAACGTGTTAAAAAACGACACCAATCAGGACTGTGGAATTGATTATTTTTTAAACAAACCCATTACCCAGAAAAAACTGTTGAACTGTTTATTGCAATTGTTGGGTAGTCGGAAAAATCAGCAACATACAGCCGTTAAATTAGCTGCGAAAAAAATCGTTAACTTAGCCTACAGCACTTAGTCGCTGAAGATAATCCAGTTAACCAAGAAGTCTGTATAGCAATGTTGCGTGCCATTGGCTGTCAAGTTCAGATCGCTAATAATGGTTGGGAGGCCTTTCAAGCGTTTGAGCAAGACGAGTACGATTTAATTTTAATGGATTGTCACATGCCAGAAATGGATGGTTTTCAAGCCACTACTGCTATTCGGCAATCTGAGAAAACCGCTAATAAGCGGGTGGGTATTCCCATTGTTGCGTTAACCGCTGATGTGCAGAAAGGTATCACCGAACATTGCATGAATGCAGGCATGAATGGGTATTTAAGTAAGCCGTTTAACAAAAAACAACTGCAAGAAACGCTAGAAAAATGGCTACCCGCTTCGGAATATGAACAGAGCAATACAAAACCCTTAGTAACACCAAATACCCCATCACTTTTAAATGCCGATGCACTAGACAATTTGCGTTCCTTGACTACAGCAACAGGCGATAGTTTATTGAACAAAGTTATCGAGCTATTTTTTGACAGTGCTGAGAAAACAATTAGCCAACTGCGTACTGCCTTGGCTAATCGGGATGCTAACGACTTAAGAGCTACCGCTCATAGTTTTAAATCAGGGTGTGCAAACTTAGGGGCAGACAATTTAGCCAAGTGTGCTGCTGCCATTGAAGCACAGGCTAAAGCAGGTCAATTAAATGGTATTGACGTTTTATTAGCCACCATGACAACTGAATTACCGCACATATTAGCGGCATTAAATGAGGAAATTCTCCCACTTTACACTCAACAGACTACCGCTACTGTGCGGAAGAATCGTATTTTGCTGGTTGATGATGATCTCAGTTTCCGTTTAGCCAGCCATGAAGCATTACGCGCCGTTGGTTTTATTGTTGATGAGGCGATTAATGGTCGAGATGCTCTGGAAAAAATCAAGCAACAACGCCCTGATTTAGTGCTACTAGATGCCATCATGGAGGATGATTTGGATGGCTTTACCACCTGTGAATTATTAAGAGCAGAGGACGGAATGATGGATGTCCCCATTGTGATGTCAACAGGCTTGGGTGATACAGGCTCTATTAATCGCGCCTTTGATGCGGGAGCGACCGACTTTATTATTAAGCCGCTTAATTATCCAATTGTGATTCATCAGTTAAATTTTATTTTACGCTCAGGGCGTAATGCCGCTGAACTCAGAAACAGTAAAACTCAGCTAACAGCTGCGCAACGGGTGGCGCGTTTAGGTTATTGGACGTGGAATAGTGAAAACAATCACTTTGAAATTTCGGCGCATTTGGCAAAATTATGTGGCATTGAATTAGATGATTTCGCAAGCAAATTGGATGACTTTTTTCAATTAGTGCATTTAGAAGACCGAGATGAAGTGGAAAAACTTTTCACTGAAATAGCGCAGGGAAAATCAGTGCAAGAAGCTGATTTTCGCTTGACCGTTGTTCAAGCAGATCCAATTTTTGTACATCAAGAAATAGACACTATCGCCGATGATGGTACGCCTATAGTGATTGGTACAGTACAAGATATTACCGCTAGAGTGTACGCAGAGGAAGAGCTGGGTATTGCCGCTATCGCTTTTGAATCACAAGAAGGCATGATGATTACTGATGCTAACAGTGTTATTTTGCGAGTCAACCAAGCGTTTACTGACATCACTGGCTATTCGGCTGAAGATGTTATCGGCAAAACGCCAGCTCATCTCAAATCAGGTCATCATGATAGCGTTTTTTATACCCAGATGTGGCACTCACTTAAACAAACAAATTCGTGGGCTGGCGAAATATATGATAAGCGTAAAAACGGAGAAGTCTATCCTATATGGCTAACTATCACCGCCGTCAAAAATCGTCAGGGTAAAATCACCCACTATATCAGTTCTCATACCGACATCTCTGAGCGCAAAGCCCACGAAGAAAAAATTAACCAACTTGCTTTTTATGATCCACTGACTGGGCTTGCCAATAGGAGACTATTAATGGAACAGCTAAAGCACAGTATTGAAGTAGAGCGACGGGAAGGCAAGCAACTCGCTGTGCTGATGCTTGATTTAGATCGCTTCAAAAGCGTCAACGATAGATGGGGTCACCTTGCAGGCGACGAATTACTACAGCAAGTTGCCCTGCGTATTAAAGAAAAATTACGCGATGTTGATATGTTGGCACGTTTAGGCGGTGATGAATTCGTAATATTAATGGAAAATATCAGCCACTCAGAAGATGCGGCTCGAGTTGCCCAAGCGATTATCACTAACTTAACTAACTCTTTTCAATTGTCTAAAAGTGACGATATTCGGATAGGTGCGAGTATCGGTATTGGCGTGTACCCACAACATGGTGCTTCTGTACAAGCTTTGATGGATAATACAGATGCCGCATTGTATCAAGCGAAAGCCAACGGTCGTGGGTGTTATGCCTATTTTTCTGAAGAAATGACCCGCGCTGTTCGAGAACGAATTACCTTAGAAACGCGCTTACGCAACGCGATTAAAGAACGGGAATTCCGCGTTTTCTTTCAACCTCAAGTAAATCTCAACACAGGGTGTATTATCGGTGCAGAAGCCTTAGTGCGTTGGCAAGATCCACTGAATGGGCTAGTACCACCGAGTGTGTTTATTCCGCTTGCGGAAGAAACCAGCCTCGTTATTGAAATTGGCGAATGGGTATTACGCGAAACCTGTAAACAAGGGCGCGAATGGTTGGATGCAGGTTTCCCACCCTTGACTTTAGCCGTTAACGTGTCAGCTAAACAGTTTCGCCACACTAATATGGTTGATTTAGTGACGCGAGTATTGGAAGAAACAGGCTTTCCAGCACAGCACTTGGAATTGGAAATCACTGAAAGTGGTTTGATGGAATGCCAATACCATTCAAATGAAAACAATCTAACGGGAAATCAAAACGATCCAATCATTATCCTGAATAAACTCAGTGCGCTAGGTGTACGCTTGGCGATTGACGATTTTGGTACGGGTTATTCATCTTTAGCCTACCTAAAACATTTTCCGTTAAATGTACTGAAAATTGATAAGAGCTTTATTGATGACATTCCTAGTTTAAAAGATGACATGGAAATTACTGCGACAATTATCGCAATGGGGCATAATTTAGGCTTTCAAGTGTTAGCCGAAGGCGTAGAAAATCAACAACAACTGGCTTTTTTACAAGAAAAAGGTTGTGATACTTATCAAGGTTATCTAAAAAGTAAGCCGATACCCATAGCAGACTTTACCAAGTTATTGCAAAAAAATAGTTCGCACTTGTAACTGAATTAGAAAATACTTTCCTTTTAATTTTATGAACAAACATATCCTCGTTGCTGATGACGATTTACATATTCGCGAAGTGATTAGTTTCGCGCTAGAAAAAGCAGGTATGCAAATCACGCTTGCCGAAGACGGACGACAAGCCTTAGAGCAGTTCCGCTTGCACACGGTCGATTTAATTGTGCTGGATATTAATATGCCAGAATTTGATGGGCTGGAAGTATGCCGCGAAATTCGTAAAAGCTCCGATGTGCCGATTTTATTTTTATCCTCGCGTGATGATGAAATCGACCGTATTTTGGGGCTGGAAATCGGCGGTGATGATTATGTTACCAAGCCGTTTAGTCCGCGTGAATTGGTGGCTAGGATTAACGTGATTTTAAAACGCACTCAATCCAGCGTAAAACCTGAACCCGCCGCGCCTAGTTTACAACACGGTAAATTATCCATTTATCCCGAACAACATACCGCTACTTGGAATGGTTCAACGATTAGCCTGACTGCAACCGAATTTGCTATGGTGCAATTATTTGTTCGTCAACCAAATCGAGTTTTTAGCCGCGATACCATCATGAATGGCGCGTATAACAATATTTATATTAGCGACCGTACCATTGACAGCCATATTCGTCACATACGCCAAAAGTTTGCTGAAGCAGGGTGCGAAACCTTGATTGAAACCGTTCACGGTGTTGGTTATAAACTCGCTTCATGCCAATAAACGCCCAACTGCCGTTTTTTCGCCGCCGCTTATTTCCGCTACGAAATATTTTATTATTCGTGATGTTGATGGTGTTAGCGTTGCCGTTAGGTGGTTTGTATTTTTTTCGTATTTATGAAAATGAATTGGTCCAGCAAACCGAATTAGAGCTTATCTCGCAAGCTGCCGCGCTGTCTGCCAGTTATCGGCAATTAGTACGCATGACTGTTAATCAAGCAGGTTATGGGCGTTACTTGCCAACTTCACAACCTTTTGATCCCGTTTACGAACCTATTTCGCCTACCTTGAGTTTGATTAATCCGATTCAACCACCACGCGAAGCACCAATCACGGCTCAATTACCCGTGGATAAAGTGGCGCAAAAAGTCGGTGAATTAATGACTCCTATCATTTTTGATACCCAGCATATTATGTTATCGGGCATTCGCTTACTGGATATAAACGGTACGGTGATTGCGGGACGTGAAGAAGTGGGTTTGTCGCTGGCTCATGTGTTAGAAGTACAACAAGCTCTGCAAGGGCATTATGCCAGTATCATTCGGCAACGTATTTCTGACGAACCACCGCCGCCGTTGTATTCGTTAAGTCGCGGTACCAATATTCGCGTGTTTGTCGCCTTTCCTGTACGCGAAAATCAACAACTACAAGGCGTGATTTATTTATCACGCACGCCTAACAACATCATTAAGCATATCTTTGAAGTCAGAAAAATCGTGATAATTGCCAGCTTGTGTTCGTTGCTGTTGGTGGTGTTGCTAGTGTTATTGGTATCATCTACTATTTCCCGCCCAATCCGTGAACTGATACGGCAAACAGAACGCGTTAAACAAGGCTCACAAAAACTCATACAGCCGCTAAAAAATCCTGTCACTTATGAAATTGCCCAACTGTCGGACAGTTTTGCCAGTATGTCGCACGCTTTAGCCGAACGGACGGATTATATCCAACGCTTTGCTACTCATGTTTCTCACGAATTTAAAACCCCGCTCACCTCCATGCAGGGCGCGTTAGAATTGCTACAAGATCACAGCGATATGCCTAGCGACCGCCGCCAGCGTTTCATTGATAATTTATTAGCCGATACCCAACGCCTTAAACAACTGGTTAATCGTTTATTAGAACTGGCAAGAGCCGATGTGCTAGAACCCAGTCAACAAGACAGCGTGTTGCCCAATGTGATTTTTGCCTTACAAAACCGTTATGTCGAACGCGGTTTAACGTTAATTTATCAAACGTTACCCACTACCCCGTTAGCCATTGCCCCAGATGCGCTTGAAATTATCCTAAGCAATCTATTTGAAAACAGCCTACAGCACGGTGCGACTCAATTAACGCTAAGCACCATCCAACACGACAACACCCTAGAGCTACATTTACAAGACAACGGCACTGGCGTTTCCGCAGCCAATCGAAAAAAGATTTTCACCCCATTTTTTACCACCCGCCGAAATAACGGCGGCACTGGTTTGGGTTTAGAAATTACCGCCTCTTTATTAAAAACCTACAACGGTAAAATTGAACTGGCAGAAAGTAAGGAAGGGGCGTTGTTTGTGTTAACCCTAGCGTTTAATCGTAGATAAAACACGCGGTATAGCTAAAGCAGAATAAATGATGGTAATAACCTTTGGTGCTAGTTAGCTCCCATAAAAATAAACAAAATAAATAATGTGTTGTGATTAAAACATTTTTTTGTTTACAGCTATTAGAAGGGAATAGGAGTCAAAAAGCTTCAGCTTTTTACAAATCAGCAATAGCTAAAGAGATTGTGAAAGTATTAATCACTCCAAGAAAAATATTCATTTTTAGATACTCTACAATTAAACCCGTCATTCTGGCAGGGATGCCAGAATCCAGTGCCACGGATGGTAACCGCATGATTATAAATAATAATTTTTCATAGCACGATTCCAAAACCCTCGCTACGCTCTCCCTGTGACTGGATTCCAGCATCCATGCTGGAATGACGGCGTTTTTTAGCTGAACGGTGAATACTTTCACAGTCTCTAAAGCTATTGTACTCCATTAAAAACAATAGCCTAAGGTTTTGGATAACTTACTTCTTTCAATACCCGCACTAACCACTTTTCCAGAGTCAGAAAAGTCATACAGGCAGACTCGATTACCCGCTCTTCATCCGCCTTTAAAGTTGTCAACTGCTCCCTGAATGTCTGCCACATCAAACCCGTGGCATCACCATAACTTGAAAAAAAAGCAGTGCCGTTGTGTGCATCGAGATCAAGTAATTGCTTGATGTGGCGGCTGATTACCTGACCACCCAAAGTCGCACCTTCCATTACATAAAGACAGCCTAGAGCTTGGTCAACGTCAGCGCAAGCGGGAAGTTTGTTGCATTGGGGAAGTTGAGCAATCGTTTCTACTTCAACGCCTAGAGCGACAAGATCCTTCTCCAGCAAAGACAATTTGATGCGTTCGTTGAAATCTGGCATCCATGTTATTAACTCTGGAACACTCGCTAATCGAGCTTCTAGGGGACAGTAATAGCCCCAGAATGCTTTTATCAAGCGCAGGTAATCAGTGCGTGACAAATTGGGGGCTAACAAATCCAGTGTTTGCTCTAGGCTTTCGTGATGTGGTCGAGTTGTTTGTTTCAGTGCGATTAGTAAAGAAGTCATGTTTTTGGGATTCAGTCGTTTTATTCAGGGAGTGTTGCTACGTCAAACCAATAATGCGTGAGGTCACGCAAATTTTCCACATAGCAATCAAGGCTCAGCGGCTTACAGATATAGCCTGCCGCACCTAAACTATAGCTGGTACTGACATCACTGGGATTATTGGAGGTTGATACCACTACAATTGGAATTGCTGGCGGTGACTCGATAGCGCGGAATTCTTTAAGGAATTGCAAGCCATTCATTCTTGGCAGATTAAGATCGAGCAACACTAAACACGGAAGTAGATCATTCCAATCGGCTGGTGTCGTTCCCGACCGCAGATGTAACAGTATCTCTTCGGCGCGGGTGGCACGGACGATTGGATGGGTAAAACCGATTTTGTTCAACGCCCAACACGTCACTTCAAAATCTTCGTCGGAATCTTCAATAATCAACAGTGGGCGTTTTATCTTCATTGTTCTTCCTTTTTAGAAATCAGATCAGGGGCTAAGGTGAAATAAAACGTAGTTCCTACGTTCTCTGATGACTCCATCCAGATACGTCCGCCGTGACGTTTTATGGCTTTCTGGGCAGTCGTCAGACCCGTGCCATTGCCACCTCCGAATTCATTAATGCCGTGTAGACGGCGAAACAACTGAAAGATGATTTCGTGATAATCGGCTGGAATGCCGATACCATTGTCTCGTACATAAAATTCTGCTGGATTAACGCTGGTGTTACAGCCAATTTCTATGATTTTTTCAGCTTTATTATTGTATTTGATCGCATTCAAAATCAGATTCTGAAAAATAATTTCCACGCGCATTCGATCGCAATTCATGACGGGAAGTGTTGGTTGAATTGTGAAAGTAACACCCATTTTAGGGTTGGCTTGTTTCAACACATCAATAGATTGACTGACTAAATTACCGATATGAGTACTTTGCAAGTCAAGCTCACTCAAACCAATGCGCGAATATTTCAGCAACGATTCCAATAAGTTGTCCATACGATTTGCCAAGCTGAGAATGGTCTCTATCCGTTGCAAGCGTTTTTCAGGCGGGTGAACGTCGTTTTCAAGCTTTATTAATTCGGCAAAGTTGTAAATGCCGCGCAACGGCTCTTTCAAGTCATGCGAAACAACATAGGCAAAGGCTTCCAGTTCGGCGTTGCTGCGTTCAAGTTCTGCATTTACTTGTGTCAATAAACTGGTACGGTTGACCATAATATCAGAGATAACTTGGCGCAACTGTTTTGCATATTCCAGTTCGCAGGTCAGCCAGAGTCTTGACTGCCCTTGGCTATATTCTTTCCATAATGCGAACGAGGTGCGTGGAGACAATCGAATTTCCTGACCTTCTTCAATGACTTCGACAGGTTTATTGGGATTGCCAGCCCATGAGACTTCCTGTTGCGCTTCTGGGCGAAACCAGATGATTCCATCAGAGTTGGCATGAGAAAAGCGTATCGATAACACGCCACTTGCGATGACTTTGAAGGTTTGGGCGAGAGGAAAATCGTGCGGCAAGCGTCGAGTGGAGAAAATCAGCCCATCCTGTTGTGCAAGCCAAACGACAAGCAAACCGATTTGTTGCTCTGTTGGAGTCTTGCCTAGCAAGCTGAGTTTTCCATTGATGATTAAGGCAACTCCTTGTGCATCGATGGTGGTGAGCAGGTTCACTTTGCCTGAAACCAGTGCTTGCTCAAAAGTCTTAGTTCTTTCCAGTGCTGCCGCGAGTTGATGAAGAGTCTGATCGAGCTGGGAACGGTAGCCATAATAATCCATTTTTTCCCTGTCATTCATCATCTGCGACATTATTTGAGCCAGAAATTCGACAGGGATTCGACTTTCATAAGGCATATATTTGGGTGTGCTGTGATGTAAACAGGAAATCAAACCCCAAAGCTCACCGTCTTTCATCAAGGGCAGTACCATAGTAGCTTTAGCCCCCATATTACGCAGATAACCTGAATACATTACCGAGACGCTACGCAAAAAAGAGTAGCTTAAATCCACAGTGCGTCCGTTAAGTAATGGCGGATTCTCTGGTAGCAGCGGCACGGGAAGGTAATCGACATCGGGAAGGTGTCTAAGCGGACTGAGCATAAAAAGCCGTCGTGCTGGTGCAGGAATATCACTGGCTGGATAATGCAAGCCCAGATACGCTTCCAACTCAGGACTTTTAGACTCTGCGACCACCTCACCACAGCCGTCCGTGTCGAACCGATACGCCATTACTCGTTCAAAACCAGTGAAGTCACGAATCTGTTCAACCACAATCCCTATAAATTGCAACAATGACGTACTGCCGCGCAGTTGCTGTATCGTGTTATTCAGCCTCAAAAACTGATTAGTATCCGAAAACTGCTCGGTATCATTCGGACGTTCAAATTCCAAAAGCAACAGGTCATCGATACGATTGCCGAACAGATGGAAGCGTTCATTGGTGTGAACACAAGACACCGTGAGTAAATGAGCGAAACCATCTGCCAGATTCTTTGTAGCGAGCTGACTTCGTAGGGCAGCGACATTTTCATTATCCAACAGGCAGTCAATTGTTTGTCCAATCATAGCCTCAGAGGAAAGCCCAAGAAAGCTCTCAGTATTGGCACTGACTTGAATAATACTTAAGGTTGACTCGTTCAACACCAGAAGCACGCCATGAGGCTGAATAGCATTCACCAGATGAATCTGTTCGCGGTCGCAATTGCTCAAATCGACATTTTTTGCGGTGATATGCGGTGGTGCTTCGCTTTGTATTGGATTGATATTAGCTTCGGGCATGATTTTTTTATTCACTCTTGGTAAATGATGCAAGTTCAGGGATCAGGGTAAAATGGAAAGTAGAGCCTTGGCTAGGTATCGATTCAAGCCACATTCGACCACCCTGTCGCTGGATATGTTTGCGGGTAATTGTCAGTCCTGCCCCCATACCACCGCCGTATTCATCGCGGTTATGCAAACGTCGAAAAATGTCGAAGATGACTTCCTGAAATTTTTCAGCGATACCAATACCATTGTCTCTAACAAAGAAAATGGGCGTATCACTTTCGCGATAGCCAATTTCGACGCGCTTTTCAGGCTGTTCGTTATATATGATAGCATTAGTAATCAGGTTTCCGAATACAACAGTACTCCTTATAGGGTCGCAATTCACAGAGGGTAATAGTCGAGGGATTTCTATTCGAGTGTTTGTTTCGTTAATAAGAACAGACAAATCATTCAATACTGAAGATACAAGTTCATTAAGATCGACAGTTTGTATCACCAAAGGTTGTTGTGCTGCGCGTGAATATTGCAACAGTGTGTCAATTTGACAGCTCATTCGTTCAGTCAAACTCATGACGGTATCAAACCAGCGAAGCTGCTGTGGTGCTAATTGCTCGGTGGCTCCGTCATGTATAAACTGAGTGAAATTGCGAATACCCCGCAGCGGTTCTTGAAGATCGTGGGAAACAATATAGGCAAAGGCTTCTAATTCAGAATTGCTGCGCTCCAGAAGTAACTGCAAGTCGGGTTCTTTTTCTGGCGGTTTTGTCAAACTGACTCCTTTTTCTTCTGCCCAGCGTTCTTTAACTTCCATAATGGCAGGTAGAATTCCCACGAACAGTGGAATTAGTTCTGGGTCGAAGTGTTTTCCAGCTTCCCGTTGCAGATAAGCGATTGCGTCTTCGACAGACCACGCTTTTTTGTAGGGACGGACTGTTGTGAGTGCATCAAATACATCGGCAATGGCAACAATTCTACCGATTAACGGAATCTCTTTACCTTTCAGTTTGTTCGGGTAGCCGCTGCCGTCCCACTTCTCATGATGTGTCAGTGCGATTGTGCAGGCATCCTGAAGTAATGGTGAGTCGTGGTCGCCCATTATTTCCGCCCCAATTGCGGGGTGTCGGCGCATAATAACCCACTCTGCCTCAGTCAGTGGGGCAGATTTCAGCAATATTTTGTCAGGTATACCTATTTTTCCAACATCGTGCATAGGTGCTGCATTCAGTAAATTTTCGGCAGCTTGTTTTGTAAATCCAGCAGCCAATGCTAATAGTTTGGAATAGTGACTCATTCGAATAACGTGTAGTCCCGTTTCATTATCCTTAAATTCTGCGGCTCGTCCGAGTCTTTGAATAATTTGTAACCGTGACTCCTCCAACTGATCAGCGAGTACCAGCGAAAGGTGAGTAGCAACGCGTGCCTTGACAATGGATGGATTGATTGGTTTGGCAATGTAATCAACAGCACCTACCTCAAAGCCACTCGCTTCATCAACAAAGTCAGACATGGATGTGACGAAAATGACGGGTATTTTTGCGGTACGAGGGTTTTGTTTAAGGATGGCACACACTTCAAACCCCGACACATCTGGCAACATGACATCTAGCAAAATCATATCGGGTTTTTGTTCCTTGCTGATTTCTATCGCATTAATCGCATTCAGAGCAAACAGCAGGCGATAATCATTTTGTAGAATTTGCTTCATGGCATGAAGATTAGTGGGTTCATCATCAACCAGCAGTAATGTTTTTAATTGACTATGCGCTGAACTATTCATGGGAAACAATATCTCCGAAAAATTGGTTTGATTTGAACTGATGTTCTTCGCTTATGTTAACTAAGCTCCTCTCAGCTGATTTAATATCGAAATTATTAAGTGCCATCTCAAAATCAGTGATTAGCTGTATTGAAACATATCCACTTAGATGGGACAGCAGTTCTACAATTTTAGCGTCAGTAGGAATTTCCTGTTGTTTAATGCAGGATGACAACCAAGCAAGTTCTGAACTAATCATATTCGCATCGACTTCAGACATATCAGTGCGACTGTCTTGTGCGGTCTGAGGGGCTAACGGAATATTATTCCTGATGTCATGCAAAGCTTCCTCAACACATTTTGAGAAAATGTCTCGCGATTCCAGACTGTCTCCAGAAATAATTTCTCTCTCAAACTGATGGGCAGCATTTGATACACCCATCATACCCAACGTTGCAGAAACCCCTTTAATAAGATGTAACAGCTTTGCCGCTTTACCTCGCTGATTTTCAACTAAAAAGGCTTCAATCTGAGCGGGAGACATCGCATATTCTGTTACAAACCGCCGCAATAACTTAAATAAAAGAGCGTGATTTCCACCGAGGCGGGTCAACGCATCTTGTTGATTAAATCTTGTAAAAGTGACCGATAGAGGTGTTGTTACTGTTTTTTCTACCGTCACAACGGGTATTTTGGACTGCGGATGCTTGATCCATTTAATCAGGGTCAGTATCAGTTTTTCCCTGTCTATAGGTTTAGCAATATGATCATTCATCCCTGCCGCTTCGCTGGCATTCTTATCGTGTATCATAGTAGCGGCACTTAGCGCGATAATGGGTAAATGCTTACAGTTGGGTAGCTCACGAATCAGTTTTGTCGCCGAAAAACCATCCATAAATGGCATCTGTATATCCATCAGCACTGCATCAAAATGCTGATTTTGGACACATTCGATCGCTTCTCCGCCATGATTTGCCACGGTAGTAATCAGTCCGAACTTATTGAGAGTCTCTAAAGCAACTTCCTGATTAATTTCGTTATCTTCGACTAGCAGAATGTGGGCTCCGTGTATCGGTATAGACAGTTTATAAAGGTCGCCATAATGGGGGTCAGATACATTGACTCTCGATGCCAAGTGTGGATGCCTAATACGCATGAGACTGTCAAACAAAACTGAAGGTGTCACTGGCTTAATCAAAATGTCGTTGACTTTTGTTGTGTCATACTCCTTACTCAGTTCATCTTTCTCCCTTGATGTCATGATAATAATAGGAGGTAATCGCGGCAATCTGCCAGAGATCACACTAAACACTAACTGCTGAATTACTTCCAAGCCCCCAGCCTGCCAGTTAATTAGCATCACATCATAGGATTGATCTTTCTGATACGCCTGATTAAGCAGTTCCAACGCTGCGTTCGCGGAGGTCGCTGTCATCGCGTCTATCTCCCAAGCCATTAGGTAATTTACAAAAATTGAGACAGCCGTTTCACTGTTATCCACGAGCAGTATCCGCATACCCTTTAGCGTATGTTCTGAGTATAAATTAGGCAAGGCATCGCCCAGACCAAACCGTGCCGTGAAAGCAAAGGTACTGCCTTGATCGGGTGCGCTGGAGAGCATAAACTCGCCACCCATCATTTCAACTAATCGCTTGCAAATAGTCAGTCCTAGTCCGCTGCCGCCATATTTCCTAGAAATAGAGGTGTCGGCCTGAATAAATGCTTTAAACAAACGATTCGCTTGCGTTTTGTCCATGCCAATTCCCGTATCTCGCACGGCAAAACGCAGTAAAACCTCGTATTCTTTTTTGCTAACCAATTCAGCTTTTAGGTGAATTTCACCCTGCTCGGTAAATTTGATGGCATTACTGACTAAATTATTGAGTACTTGCCCAAGACGTAATGTGTCACCTATCAGTTTGAAATTAATAGACGTGTCGATCTCAAGAAAAATTTCTAGGTTTTTTTTACTAATTTTTGCAGAGAACAAGTCGCAGACATTCCTTATCACCTCTTCTATGGTAAATTTCGTGTATTCAAGATTGAGCTTTCCCGCTTCAATCTTTGAGTAGTCTAAAATATCGTCCAAAATATTTAACAGTGCCTTAGACGATGCGTGTATTTTATATAAATTAATACGTTGCTTAGAGGTTAACTCAGTATCCAAGGTTAATTCAGTCAGCCCGATGATAGCGGTCATCGGTGTCCGAATCTCATGACTCATGTTGGCAAGAAAGTCACTCTTAGCGAGGTTAGCCTGCTCAGCCAATTCCATTGCTTTAGTTAGTTCTTGGGTGCGAGCGATAACTTGTGCTTCAAGCGTTGAATTTATTTCCCGCAATTCCACTGTTCGCTCGTCAACCTGTTTTTCAAGTACGGCGTTTGCTTGTGCAGCATTGTTCTGAGCCATTTTTACGTCAGTAATGTCGCGGTTAATACCCACTACTTGAAAAGGTTTGCCCATCTCGTCCAGTTCAAGCGTCGCATTAGACTGAATATAGCGTATTCTTCCATCTGGGAGAATAATACGAAAGATCATGATGTCAAAGACATTAGTTCCAGCAATGAGAGCTTTGAGTTTATTATCCGCAAATTCAATATCTTCAGGATGCACGCATGATCGCCAGAAATCATAGTTATGTTTTGAATCATTGCGAAGTGTTAAAGGGGCTTCATATATTTCAAACATACGGTCATCCCAGATCAGATTATTGGTATCGAGACACCATACCCACACTCCAATTCCAGATATATTAACAGCCATTTCCATGCGAACTAGCGTTTGCTTAAGGTCAGACTCAAGTTTCAGGCGTTGCGAAATATCAATAATCGAAGCCAGTGTAAGCAATCCATTGGAGGTTTTAATCGGGTTTAAGCTGATTTCGACTGGAATTTCGTGACCGTTCTTATGCAAAGCATACAGAATTTGCCCCGTTTTCATTTCACGCAAGCTGGGGTTTGCCTGATAGTCGCGTATATATTTTTGGTGGTCCGCCTGATACCGTAAAGGCAGCAACTGACTGACGTTGATTCCCTCTAATTCATTATTATCGTAGCCAAATAGTGTCTCTGCTTTGGGATTAACCAAAACCACATTTTGCTGGTCGTTGACTAAAATAATCGCATTGGGTGAGGCGAGTACCGCGAGGCGAAACAGATCCTCACTTTTCTTTTGCTGTGTCATGTCGCGTAAGGTCTTGGCAGCACCAATAATCACGCCTTCACTATTTAAGATCGGTGATACCGACACAGAGACATGAATAAGTTGTCCATTCCGAACTTTACAGATAGTTGGAAAATGTGAGACCAGTTCACCACAGGTCATTTTTCGCATGATTTTTTCATCTTCATTGATGAGTTCTTCTGGAAAAATGAGTTCCCTGATCTGTTGACCTATTGCTTCTTCTGAAGAATATCCAAAAATAAGCTCGGCAGATTTATTCCAACTGAGGACAATGCCTTCAAGGTCGAAGCTGATGATGGCATCATTTGAGCCTTCAACAATCGCCGACAGATGTTCCTGATTATGCGCGGCAATCATTAGCGGGACAATTTTGAGTAAGGACAGATTTGTACATAGCGAAGTCTCTTGATAAAAAAGGCGATCATAATGGTAGGTAATTAACTAAAATATACAGCAAAAATATTTGCATATACATCTAATTTTGCAAATATTAGTTATAATTCACTGCAATTTAAATGGTTTAATAACTATGAGTGAAATAATTGAAACAAGTGCAGCAAATACAAAAAAAGAATTGCCTCAATTTTAAAATGCGAAAGCTGACGAGATTGTTGACAAAAATGTACGACGCAGAGCTTTCCAAAGCAGGTATAAAGACGACTCAATTCACGCTTCTTTGCCATGTGATAAGCTATGATTCTGCTCCTTTAGGCGACATTGCCCGAATTATGGGAGTGGATATATCAACATTGTCTCGTAATTTACAGCCTTTAATAACTGCTGGATTCATCATACAGACAACTGGAAGTGATGCACGCCGAAGGCTTGTCAGTTTGACATCGGAAGGAAGAAGCAAACAGGCTGAAGCTGAGCTTCATTGGGCAGTCGCCCAAGATAAAATCAAAGTTATGTTAGGTTTGAAAAATGTTACGGCTCTTGATGTGCTACTTGATAGCTGTATTGATAAGTTACAGTAAGACTATAAAGCAATCTTTTTTTAGGTGTGGAACGCTAACCGATCACTGAATGATGATCTGTAAAGCTCAAACTAACCTGACGGGTCGCATCATCAGTATTCTCGATGGTTTTCAATGTGATTCCGTGCATTAGGGCAATGCGTTCAACAATTTGCAGACCGAGTCCACTATTCATTGATGTGTCGTGTTTATTAAATGCCTGAAATAAATTCAGTTGATCGTTGTTATTCAATACCTTGTGACTATTTACGATGGATATGGTCGGCGTATCATTGTCCATATAAGAAATCAGAGACACTGAACCATTACCATATTTCAAACCATTATCCACCAAATTGTAAAGCAATCGGATTAATGCAACTTTTCTAAATCTAATGTTGGGCATAGGTGCCAAATTCAACTCTAATGAGAAGCCAGCACGCTGATATTTAGTATATACCTCTGATAACAGCTCATTAATATCACCTTCAATCCAGTGTCCATTTTCTTCGAGATTAATATGAGCCAGCTCTATCGTTTGCTTCAAAATGGAAGTCATTTCTTCAATATCCTCTTTCATACCGTCTACAAATTCTGGTGAATCTGAATCAAGCATTTCCAAGGCTACTCGTAAACGGCTTAACGGTGTGCGTAAGTCATGAGAAATTTCCGCCAAGAAAACTTCGTGTTCTTTAATCATTCGATAAATATTCGCGTGCATTTTATTTAATGAATCAGCAAGCACGATAATTTCCGATAAACTCCCAGATTCCAGAGTTATTCTGTTAGCCTCAGGGTCATTCGCCATTTGTAAGGCATCATTGGCGAGTTTTAGCAGTGGTTGATTGATGCGCTTGGCAATCCACCACCCCATATAAATTGCCCCCAAAAAGATAATAAGGAAAGCCGAGCCTGCAAAAACTATGAAGAAGCGATTTCCGATGAATGGAACGCCTAAGGCAAAAGCGGGTGGTTCGTTTTTTTGTAGCCACAATATGGGATAAGGATTCTGCTGATAGCTAATGACGATTTTTTTATTCAATAGAGTGTTAACCGTTTTTGCAAACACACGCAAGGCGGGGTACGGTGGCAGATCAATGACATCTTTCACAGCAGTATCTGGCAGAAATTTAATGCCAGCATCCTTATCAAGTGCTTCAACTACCTGCTTCAACAGGACTGGATCGTCTTGACGAAAGACGACATCCACGATGTCTAGTAAAATAGCCACGCTGGTTCCCAACCGAGTACCGACTATCTCACCGCCTTCAAGATAAAAAAAGACAATGACAATGAGTTGTATGCTAACCACAAATAACACGAACCGTCGCCAGATTTGACTAATAAAACTCTTTTGCCAGTAATGGTTCATGAATCTATCAGTTGAATTGAGTCGTCAGTAAAAGCATAGCCCAAACATCGCACAGTACTGATGTAACGCGGCTGTGTAGGATCATCTTCCAAACGTTTACGCAGACGTGAGATCAACATATCAATATTACGTTGATCAGGTGCTTGGTCACTGCCCTTACCTTTGATCTGGCTCGCCAATTGGTTTCGGGATAATGGCTTGCCAGGCGTGCTGGCTAGAAGCATTAATAAAGTAAATTCATCCGAACTTAGTGCGACGGGTTGACCATTACATGACAATTGTCTGGTGTGTCCATCCAACAGGAAAGGACCAAATTTTAATTGGATGTTTTTGGCTTCATTCGCGTCAGAAATGAGATCAGGCGTTCGACGAAGCACTGCTTTGATGCGTGCAAGCAGTTCTCGCGGATCAAAAGGCTTGGTCAGATAATCGTCGGCACCAAATTCCAAACCGATGATGCGATCAACGGTTTCATTACACGCGGTAAGAATAATAATCGGCGTTGTATCCCCTTCAGCTCTCAGTCTTTGACAAATGGCTAAGCCACTTTCTCCTGGCATATTCACATCTAGCACTAAAAGATGGAAGTCGAAACGCTCGCGTAGTTTTTTCATTTCGACACTGTCTGCCGCAACAAGGGATTCAAAGCCTTGTTTTTCAAGGTAACTCGACACTAAATTTCGAAGACGAGCGTCATCGTCAACAATCAGAATTCTTTGGGCCATAATTTGAAAAGTGATGCTCTAACCAGCTAATTACATTAGATTCAAAGAATACCCCCCTAGTTGACGGTTTGCAATTTTTTTAACAAGATTTGTAACAGAGTGTAACAAAAGATGGAATTGTTACACGTTGTTACAAAAATAAGTCAGGATGACTTGCTATTTCTGTAGAATTTAAAAAGTAATGATAGTTGCAGAAAAAATCTGCGCTCAGTGCCTCGAAACTGCTGTTATGCAGCAGCTAACAAAAATCAGTAACCAATAAAGAAACTAGCCAATACTGTTGGCATTTTTAGTTCTAGCTAAGAACAAAAACTGATTTTTAATTAAGACAAAGATGATGAAAATACACAGCTTTTTAAAAATAGCCTTGGCTATTGGCTTATTGGTGGTTAGTTGCGCAAACTTTGCAGCTACTGTGACCACCACTTTTACTGGCACTGTCCCTAATACTTGTTCCTTTAGTTCAAATACATCTGCTGTAATGAAACCTCATGCAAATGCCAAAGTGTTCGATAGTGATGGTCTTGATATTACCTGTACGGGTGAAGCTAACATCGAAAGACAGACTGTTGTATTACCCGCAGGTAAAACCATCAATCTAAATTCACCGCAACATTTTTCTTTGCAGCACAGTAAAGATGGGTCAGTACACATAATCACAACTTTCATCGCTAACTAAGTTTAATGAAAGTTATTGTGAAAAAGTTTTCCTGATTAGTAAGATTGTTCAGCCAGTAACTCAAATACCGTCATTCCAGCAGGGATGCTGGAATCCAGTGCCAAGGATGGTAGTTGTTAATCACATCCCTGTGACTGGATACTGGCATCCCTGCCAGTATGACGGTGCTAGCTGAACAATCTTGCGAATCAGGAGATTTTTTGGATCAAAATTAAACTGAGTCCAAAAAATACCCGCCTAATTTACGGTTTCTGCCCTTTTTTTAACAAGATTTGTAACAACGTGTAACAAAAGATGGAGTTGTTACACGCTGTTACAAAAGTAACTCACGATAACTTATTATTTATGTAGAATTTAAACTGCAATGAGAGTAGCAGAAAGAATCTGCGCTCAGTGCCTCGAAACTGCTGTTTATCAGACGTTATGCGGCAGCTAACAAAAATCTACGTTTTAATACAATTGAGAGTAAACATAATGAAAACACAATCCTTTTTTAAAACAGCGTTAGTTGCGGGTTTATTGGCGATTAGCGGGTCTTCTTTTGCAGCTTCATCAACAGTAACCACCACTTTTACAGGTACTGTGCCTAATACTTGTTCAATGGCAACAGGTGTTGTTGGTGCTCTCGGACTAAGTGTTGATGGTAAGTCAATGGGTAGTGCTAATACGGGTGGTACGCTAGGATCGTTTACGCTTACTTGTACAGGTACCGCTAATATGAGTATCGCTGCACCTGTTCCTGCGGCAGGTACTATCGCACTGACTAACACTGCCAGCTTGACTAAGAAATCTAACCTTTACGCAGCCACAGCACCTACCGTAGCTATAGCCACTGGTGATGGTGTAACAAACGCTACCTCGCAACCATCAGGGACTTATAACGTTGATATGTCATTTATTAGTTTAACAGCACTAGCTCCTGGTTCTTACGCTGCCAGTGTAATCACCACGGTAACGCCTAACTAAGTTTAACAGTGATGGCATCCTGTTAAAGGGTGTCATTGCATCAAACAGTAGCCGTTGAAAATACAGTATGGCTAAGAATAAAAACCTATATTTTTGAGAGCAAACATAATGAAAACACATACTTTTTTAAAAACAGCGTTAGTTGCGGGTTTATTGGCGATTAGCGGGTCTTCTTTTGCAGTCTCATCAACAGTAACCACCACTTTTACAGGTACTGTGCCTAATACTTGTTCAATGGCAACAGGTGCTGTTGGTCTAATGACAATAATGCCTAGCAATATACTGATTAGTACTTCTGGTCCGAATGGGGGACACTCTGGATCTTTTACGCTTACTTGTACAGGTACCGCTAATATGGCTATCGCGGCACCTGTTCCTAATGCGGGGACTATCGCACTGACTAACGCCGCCAGCTTGACTAAGATAGCTACTCTTACAGATTCAACTGGACTTGATGTAGTCAATTCTAATGGCACTATATCAAACAACCCTACATCGAGATCTTCAGGGACTTATACCGTTGGGATGTATTTTCTTAGTGCAACACCACTAGCTCCTGGTGATTATTCTTCCAGTGTAGTCACCACTATAACGCCTAACTAAGTTTAACAGTGATGGCATCCTGTTAAAGGGTGTCATTGCATCAAACAGTCGCCATTAGCTCTCACCGATGATGAAAAAGGGTAGCATTTTTGGTAGTCCTGTAATGCGAGTGATGAAAATACCGTTCGCCCTGAGCTTGTCGAAGCCTGTCATGAGCTTGTCGAATGGGGTGAACGTCAATCCGCTCATGGTTCGACAAGCTCACCACGAACGGTTTAACTTAGCCAATATCACTCGCTTTTTAGGACTACCACATTTTTATTGCTTGATAGATTTAATTCATACAAGGAGACGCTCATAAAAACAAAATTTTTATTAAAAATAACGATGGTTGTTAGTTTATTCGCGGTGTGTAGCATGGCATTCGCACTAGACGCGACCACGAATTTTTCTGGATCGATCATCGACGTATTTTCTTTACAACCCGTCGTCGATAGTAGCGCGGCGGGTTCAATGGCGTTAGCAACAGGGAGTTTTTCCCGCATCTCCTCGATACCAACTGAGGGCAGAGGATCGCAAGCCAGTTATTCGATGACCAGTAATACTCCAAACACATCTATGAGCATATCGGTAGGCAATCCTGTGCCAATAGGCGCGGCGGCAATCGCAGCATTTGCAGGTAATGCGCAGTATGGTGTGAAAATTCATCAAAATGGCAATTTAATTGTCGCTATCTCAAAAGGAGAGCCATCTATTTCTTTACCCATACCCTTGGGTAATTTTACTGTCAGTGTTTGGATAGATGGCGGCACGACACCGTTGCCAGCAGGTGATTATACCGTCTCTGTTACCACGACTTTATTAGCTAACTAACGCTCAAATCTCTATTAACCTTTGCTAACAACTACGATGAAAACAACAATGAAAACAACAATGAAAACAATGCTATTTTTAGGCAGCCTTTTTTTTCTGGATAACAGCTATGCCTTAGGGGTTTCGCCTATTGTGATTCAGTCAGATGCGACTGACGAAGGAGTGAGCGGTGTTATTACCGTGACTAACGCCGAGACAACTGAAAAAGAAGCAAAACTGTATAGTATCCCTTTTACTTACAATGACAAAGGCTTTGAAGCTCTGAAATCTAGCCCTAATGATTTAAGCAGTTATTTGGTTTTTTCGCCTAAATCGGTAACGCTTAAACCTAATGAAAGTAGACAAATACGTTTTAATGCGCGGTTTTTACCCAGCACGGCAGCAGGCGAATACCGAGCGATGGTGTTTGTTGAACAATTGGTTGCTGAGAAAAGTGAAAATTCGGCATCGTCAATCATTCCACGCATCGGTTCTGCTATTTATGTGCGAGTAGGTGGAGTAAAAGCAGAGTTAGCCGTGCAGAGTGTCAGCTACAAAGATAAAAAAGTTTTATTAGCCGTTACCAATACAGGCAAAGCCAGCGCACGGGCGCGTATGGAATGGACGTTAGAACAAGCAGGTAAAACAGTTGCCACTAACGCGGCTCATAAAACCGCTTTTGACGCGATTACGGTGATTGCTGAAGGTAAACGCAGTATTGAAGTAAACGATGAAACGCTAAGTAAACTTGCCGCTGGTAATTATCAGTTAAGCGGTACGTTATTTTGGGGTGAGCATGATGAAAATACCTTGAAATTTGACCAACCTTTGGTCGTCGCGCATTAAGTTAAAAAGTCGAATTTGAATAGCACTGGAGACTGTGAAAGTATTCAGTTACAGCGACCAAATGGCTAAAAACACCGTCATTCCAGCATGGATGCTGGAATCCAGTCACAGGGAGAGCGTAGCGAGGGTTTTGAAACTGGGTACTGCACAATAATTATTTATAATCATTCAGTTACCATCCGTGGCACTGGATTCGCTTCGCGGTCTACGGCTCTGGCATCCCTGCCAGAATGACGGGTTTGATTGTACAGTATCTAAAAATAAATATTTTTCTTGGAGTGATTAATACTTTCACCGTCTCACTGGCGTATAACCTCATAGGTTTGTACGCAGCCTGTTTGTCAGATATTCATTGAGATTACTAGCGTGTGAAAATGTACGATGCGCTTAAAATCACTCTTTTTGCCATGTTAATACTCTCTGGCAATGACGGTTATGCAGATGAAATAGCTGAAAAAACCACTCCCCCCGCTACCGAAAAATCACCCGCCACAAAAACGCCTGAATTCTACGTTTTCCCTATTGGCATCAATAACGATAGCCGTAATATCGTTCCGTCTGCCTTAGTGCGGGGTGCAGAAGACGGTAAACAAGCGATTAATTTAGATGACTGGCTGATTCCTTTGGAGGCTGTCACCACCGCGTTAAATATTAAAACGCGTACCTTAGATGATGGGCAAATCGAGTTACGCTCGCCTGAAATAGCGGTGCGGTTGTCTGAACAACAGATACACAAGGATAAAGAAATAGGCACGTCTTTGTCGGTCGCCTATATTACCCACTTGCTCAATGCCACGGTCTCGTTTGATATTGGTCAATATGCACTGGTGTTGAAATTGCCAGCGGGGACAGGAGCTACCGATGATACGCAACAAGAAACTAAAAAAGTTATTTCGTTTGAGGGGCTGGAAACCATACAGTCAGACCGTTTTAATTTCTCAGCGATTACTCAACACCTGCGCGTTAGCAGTCAACAAAAAACCGTTAATATCAGCGGTGATTTATTGGCGGTGGGTAATTTGGATCACGGTAGTTGGTATGTTGATATTAACCAAGCGGTTATGGATAAGCCTGAAAGCTGGCGGGTGCAGGATTTGCAATATTTTTGGAAAACCGATGACGCGGATTATGTCATCGGCTCACAGCCTACTTTTTGGCAAAATAAATCGGGTGGTGACTTTTGGGGAGTGACACTGTTAAAGCGTGATAATTTTAAAAGTGTGCCGCAATCAATGGGTGGTTTTGATCCTGTTTCTCGCCGCACCACTGGCAGCATTGGACGCACGATTACAGGTCAAGCCCAGCCCAATACCTTAGCCAGATTGGTTGATCGGTCTTCTAATAATCGGGTGATTGCTGAAGTGTTTGTTGATTCCAGTGGGCTGTATACATTTAATAATGTATTTAGCAATGCGGGTAGCATCAATGAGTATGATATTTTGCTGTACCCGAATGGCATTTTAACCGCAGAACCTGAACGGGTTAAGTCAAGTTTTGTCAGCCGTGCTACGCATTTACAAGAAGGTGCATCGACTTGGGTCGTTAGCGGTGGGGCTAATCGTTCACTGTCAACAAACACTGCTAACGGGAGCAATAATCAAAATAGCACAACTACCACGAGTAAACCTCCTTATAGCGTGCTTGATTCATGGGGACACCCCAGTGGTTTTGCAGGCGGTGCGAGTTATCGCTATGGGTTATTTGAATCATTAACGGTTGGTGCAGGTTTAGTTTATTCAAATGGTTGGCAACTTTCAGCAGAATATTTTTACAGTCCGACATGGTTTCCTTATGTTTCAAGCATAGTGGCATTATATGATTTGAAAACAGGTAAGTATGACTATAGCAGCCAAGCGCAATTACAGTTATTGAACAATCTCAGTGCTAACTTTACCAGCACACCTTTAGTAAAACAGGCTTTTTTAAATTGGAATGCGTTATCTTGGTTAACGTTTAACGCAGGTGGCGCAGTGAATTCAAGCACCACTGCCACCGTTAAACCCAAAACGTGGTTTGCAGGCACAACCGCTAATTGGCGTTTTTACGAAACCTCTGCATCGATTAATGCTAATTTTGATAGTAATGCGGTGTTGCGCATTAGTAGCTCAGTCAACCGAGATGCGTGGGCGGTTGGTTATCAATTGGATGGTAACAGGAAAAAACTGGATTTATCTTATAAATTTCCTGAGTCTGAGTTTTATTATGCTAACGGGCATTCACTCAATATCAGCGCGGAAACCAATAAAATGACTACCAGCGTGAATAAATTTGGGATGATTGTTTGGCAATATCGTCCTCCTGATCCGCTGAATAACGGGCGTATATTAGCGGATGTCCAAATAGGCTATGGTATAGGAACGCACGGACAAGGTTTACTAGCCAGTTTATCAACTGCCATGATTCCAGGTGTTGAACTGAGTTTCAATTATCAAGATATTTCAATCGCATCCAATGACAGGCAGTTTTCCATGAATATCTACATGAACGGTAGAGTAGAACCCACGCTGGGTTTAAGCAATCGAAGTTCCAGTGTTCAAGAATTACGCGGTATCGGTGGCTTATTTATTCAGCCTTTTTTGGATAAAAATGACAATGGACAATATGACGACGAGGACACTCTTTACCTAGAAAATTCGGATCGCTTACTGCAAATAGATGGTTATGCTGTTACTAAACACAATATAGACATCGGCTTACAAGGGTTTTATATTCGTCAACAAGCAGGGAAATGTCGCTTAGACCTCGATCCAGCTGGCTATCCAATAGAAGGGAAACCCAGCCAAGAAAGCTATGCGGTTGAAGTGCCATCGGGGGGCTATACCACGATATTAATTCCCTTTTCAGTGTCCTACACCATCGCGGGTAGAGTGCTAGATGCTCAAGGCAATCCTGTTGACGGTGCGAAAGTAGACGCTGTGCTAACAGATAAAGGTAACAAAGGCTCTGCCACTTCCAACGGCGCAGGCGTTTTCTTTATTGATAGTTTGCATCAAGGCAAGTATCAATTGATTCTGGATGGTCAAGCGGCACATTCGGAAACTGTTGAGATTAAAAGTGATTCAAAAACGATGGTAGAAGTTACGTTAAAAAAATAGCCGTGAGCTAAAAACTGACCTGTAATTATCTGCCACAGTTATTCCTATTTATCAGTACAAAAAGCCCTACTTTGTTCAGTGTGTGTTAGTGCGTGGTAGTATAACGGAAGACGGCGATAGGCTTTCGCTATTGCCATTTAATGTAATTCAATACGGATGGAATCAATGAAAAAACGTTTAATTATTGCTATGACGGGCGCGACGGGCGCGATTTATGGGCTAAGAATGCTGCAAGTTTTGCAACCATTAGATGAATGGGAAAGCCATTTGATTATTTCATCGGCAGGCGTAGTGAATTTAAAGTATGAATTAGATATGAAGCGGGCTGAAATCGCCGCGCTTGCCAATGTCACGCATGGTATTAATGATATTGCCGCCAGTATTGCCAGTGGTAGTTTTAAAACCGAAGGCATGATTATCGCGCCGTGTTCGATGAAAACTTTAGCGGCGATTGCGCACGGTTTTGGTGATAATTTAATTTCACGCGGTGCGGATGTGGTGCTGAAAGAACGGCGGCGATTAGTGGTGATGCCGCGTGAAACGCCGTTACATTTAGTGCATATTCGCAATATGGCGATAGTGACCGAAATGGGCGGTATTATGTATCCACCGATGCCTGCGTTTTATAATAAATCTAATTCAATTGCGGCAATGGTTGATGAAACGGTGGGGCGGGTATTGAGTTTTTTTGATGTGCCTGTGAATGGTTTGTTCACGCCGTGGGAAGGTTTGTAGGAAAATGAGAGTCCAAAACATAATTTTGGACTCTATTTTACGGTTACGCGTTAACTAACGGTTTACGCGCCCGATGACAACCTAGCATTCCTGAAAAAATAGCTTTTGCTGATACATTGTCATAGCCTTTTTCTTCAAGCAGGATAGACAGTTCTTCAGTCGAATAAAAAATTTCCAACGCATTAATAAAATACTGAATCAGATTGTATGCCGCAGGACTACTACGGAACAACAAGCCAGTACCGCTAAGACATAGCCGTAAATACGCATAGTACACTTTTTCTACCACGCGATTGCTTGGTCTTAACATATCACAATGGTAAAAATAGCCATCTGGTTTAAGCACACGATGAATTTCACTGAATACATGGTCAACTCTTAAGTGCCGTGAGGCAAATTGTAAAGTAACCACATCAAAATGATTGTCTGGAAAAGGCAAGGTGTGAACATCAGCAATCACGCTATTAATGTGAAAACCCAGCTTTTCAGCACGTTGTCGTCCGACTTCCTGCATATCGATACTGCGATCAATGGCAGTAATTTCTAGCGTCGGTTCGCGTTTAAGTAAGGCGATGCCTATCGCATTAGTGCCTCCACAAACATCCAGTACCCGTTGTTTGGGCTGTAGTTCTATCATCGACATAAATTGACGTAGAAACCAGTTCCAACAGCCTAAACTGGCAACTTGATTGCCACGATCATAATACGGCGCAATATTTTTAAACGCATCATTGAGTTGCTCAGACCAAACCGTGCTAAAAGCCGATTCTCTAACTTGTTCACGTTTGGTCAGTGGTGGTAAAGCCATAGCTATAAAATCTCGGTTAATTAAAGTTGTTGTTATTTCTTTGTCCAGCGCGGTAGCCACATTTGTGCAAACGAGGTGACAAACATAACCATCGCCGCCAAACTATAACCTAAACCACCAATCATAGTAAACCAAGCACAGCCAGGCCAAAATTTGGTCAGCCACCATGAGGCAACGTCCAACACCAAAAATGCAAATGGTGTTGAGATAAGAATGATTTTCCAACGTTGATTAAACTCTGCCATGCCGAAAATCCAGCCGACAAACAGGAAAATAAAGCTGATACCAAATAAATGAATGTGAGAAACTCGCGTCAATGAGGCGAGACTCGCACCATGATCCACTTCCGCTAAGCTGATAGCAACTTCCTTTTTGGCAACTTCTGGCAAGCCAGATTCTGCGTCATGACACTTCGCACAATGTTTTTCAAGCAAAGGACCTACTTTTTCCCATTGTTCAGCAGGTGCTTCATCACGCGCCCATTGAATCAAAGTAAAATTAACATCTTGCGGAGCTTTATCCTTCATTTTACCTGTCAGTGCCGCTTCTAACTTAGAGCCTGAACGGTTGCCATAATAACTATAAACAATATCATCCATCGACAAGCCTGCTTTACCATCTGCCATACCATGCGTGAGCATGATCTGCGCACCTGCCATGCACAAGCCCAAGCCGATAGTCAGCAAGAAAGCCGTAAACAAAACTCGGTAGGTTAAAGGTAGCTTACCTAATGTTACATCACCTTTTATTTCAACCATTTGTTACATTCCTAAAAATTGTGAATATTTAAGGCAACCCTATGAGCAGAGTAGCTTAAAGTTTCTATGTGGCGTTTTTTAAATAATGCCGCAAAAAAACGACAAACAAGAATACAAAAAACTGCATCCCTGTTTGTCGCTTAAAATGCGAAAATTTACTAGAACTTATAGCTATAAGACAGGGCGACTACATTAGCAGTGTAACTTTGTTCCTGTAGACCTGTTGGAATAACGCGGTTTGGTGTGTAACCAAATTGCTGACCGTTGTAAAAATAGTCGTTGCTATTTAATTTTTGGTACATATAACTCAAAGACAGCTTGCCATTTTCAAGGACTTTATAATTGCCCGTGAGTTTTAGACTAATGAGTTCATTTTTGATAGGTGAAACAATGCCGCAAGTAAGCGAGGCAGAACTGGAGCAGGAAACCGCAGTGTTATAAGGTACCTGTGTTGCATAGGTTGTGGTATTTAATGAATACGACATATCACCAAGGACTTCTAGTTTTCCACCTAGCAAGCCAGCCTGTTTAGCAAGAAGACCGAAAGCCTGACTGTTATCATCCAGCTTATTGCTCCAGATATTAACAGGCGAAAACGCTTGAGAGCCAAGTGCGAGGTTAGCGGGAGTGGGATTTAAACCATTGGTCAGATTCCTCTGCCCATTTTGCCAGCTCCAATAGGCAGACACACTACCATCGTCGGTGTAGTTGTAAGTCGCATCGACATTGACTGCCGCTGATTGTGCATTCTGAACACCTAGCTGCGCATTGTAATCGTCATAGCTATAACGACCATTTAA
>JBAXNR010000032.1:0-35486 GCA_037133675.1 Methylococcales bacterium | reverse complement strand
AAGTTGCTATATTATGCCAGATGTCAATGACATTTTTATGAGAAAGCCGTGGGGGTGGGGGTGGTTGTAAAATCCCAACCAGCATTTGTGAAGGTTGTCTGCAACTTCATGTCAACCGTGCTCTTGCCAGTAACCCCTCCAAGAATACTTTGCGCCCCGACACCAGGCATCGTTCCGTTGATCTCACTATTGTAGAAATTATTGGTATTTGTAACGGTGGCACTCCCCATGAATGCACCAGTAGTCGTTGAATCGACTCCAGTCACCGAACCCACAGCATAACTGTTGCTGACTGAGCCAGTTGCGTGACCGATCAAACCGCCGACATTGGTTTGACCATCTACAGCACCAGTTGCATAAGTATTAGTAACCTTAGCGGTTGTCGTCCCTACTAGACCGCCGACACCAGCACCAAACCCCGACTCGGTTCCCTCCGTTGTGCCACGCACATTCCCAGTTGCATAACTGGTGCTAACTGCCCCAGTGGTAGTTCCTACCAAACCGCCTGTGCCTGCTCCACCCCAAACCGTTCCAGTTGCGTAGCTACCAGTAATTATACCAGTGGTCACGATACCAACGAGCCCACCAGTGCCAGCAGCTCCGTGTACTGCACCTGTGGAATAGCTGCTCGTGATATTGCCAGTGGTGGTCGCACCAACCAGTCCACCAGTATAGGCAGCACCCACAACTTTACCTGTGCTGTAACTATTTATGATACTGCCTGAGATATTTTGCCCGACCAACCCTCCTGTGAACGCTCCCCCATTCACCGTGCCAGTGTTGTAACTATTTCGAATAAGCCCTGCGTCGTTGTAGCCTACTAACCCGCCGCTGGCAGCACCTCCGAATACGCTACCGCCAAGTAAGCCGACGTTCTGTATCAGAGTGGAACCTGTGCTATAACCGAACAACCCAGCATCAGCGGTGGCATCGATATTGGTGTAAAGGCCAGAAACGGTGTGACCCAAGCCATCGAACCAACCTTGAAAAGCAGTGCCTAGAATTCCTATGGGTTTAAATCCTGTTGGTAGCCAAGATGCCCCAGAGGTATCCGTTGCATTGATATTACTGCCAAGCACGAAATTTTTTGTTAAATTGGCTGTAGCAGCAATTCCCTGAAGCGTAGCCACAACAGGTGCAGTGGTCGCATCGCTAGGAATACCCAAGGTGGTAATCACGGTATAGTCTTTTACGACACCATTCGATCCTAATTGGGTTGTGAAGTTTGAGCCAGAGGGCAGATTGACTGGAAAATCAAAATGAACGATGTAGTCGCCAGAATTGCCTGCTGCAACGGTACTTTGACCATAAGAAAGTGCCAGCTTGGCTGAACCTGATCCGTTGAGCGTTGCGTTGAAGTTGATGTTGCTTTGCGCTATTAGGTTTAGAGCGCCACTACTCCAGTCTATGGTCTGACCGATATTCAGGTCATTCGCTGCGCTGCCAGTACCAGTAATAGTGGTAGGGGCATAGCTGATGTCATAGCCTTGCTCGATACTGCTGAAGTTGTTCAACAATGCTGTCTGCGTGCCTGCTGTTGTTGTACTGCTTAAAGTTAGTCCTGCCGCTGTACTGATAATGTTGGCACTGATCGGGTTGGCGATATTGGTCGTGTAGTCGCTGATGGAAGTTATTGCCGTAGCTGGCCCAGTGTAGGCTGAACTGAGCGTAATTGGTGTCAGGTAACTGCGCAGCAAGGGCATCGTAGCACCGTCGTAAATGCGCCAAACGGCACTACTACTGCCCACATTAGCGATGTCCAAGGTGGTAAAGCTTGCCTTCATCATCATCTGTGAGCTGTTGAGCTTAATTCCGAGGTCAGTGCCAGTGCCCACCGATACCACGACACCTGCGGTATCTGAATTCCAGTAGCTGTTGGCTAATGCTGCGGAACTGGTGCCGATCAAGGCACCAACGCCCGCTGTACCAGTCACCTTGCCAGAAGCGTAGGCGTTGCTCACAGCCCCTGAACTGGTACCGATCAGACCGCCAACCCCCGAAGTTCCAGTAGCACTGCCAGTGGCATAAATGTTGTTGACGGCGGCAGAACTGGTGCCGATCAGGCTTCCGACTCCAGTCGTACCCGATACGTTGCCCGTGGCATAGCTATTGTTCAGTGCAAAAGAGCTTGTGCCTGCTAATCCGCCAATGTCGCTACTCGTCCCAGTCACATTGCCAGTGGCGTAGCTGTAGCTGACCAAGGCGGTCGTCGTGCTGCCCATTAACCCACCGACAATGCTGGTGCCGCTGATGTTTCCAGTGGCATAACTGTTAATGACTGTGCCAGTGTTACTGCCCATCAGTCCACCAACAATGCTGCCACCAGTGACATTGCCAGTGGCGTGGCTATTGCTGACCGTGCCAGTTGTGCTGCTGCCCATCAAGCCACCAACACTGCTGATTCCGCTGACGACGGTCGTGGCATAGCTATTGCTGACATTGCCAGTGTTGCTACCCAGCAGGGTACCGACACTGGTGGCTCCAATGATGCTGCCGCCTGACAAGCCGATATTGCTGATGCTTGCTGATGTACTCCCTGCGCCTAATAGACCAACATTGGAAACTGCTGGCGAGTTGATCGTAAGGTCGCTAATGGTGTGGCCAAGACCGTCCAGCGTACCGTTGAATAGTCCGCCGATCTTGCCGATTGGCGTAAAGCCCAGTCCGCTATTCCAAGTTGCCGTATCAGCGGCATTAATGTTACTTCCGATAGCGTAATAGCCGTTCATTGACGCGGCAGCCAATCCCTGTAGCGAAAGCGGGCTTGGCAACACAGTCGCATCCTGCGCAACACCGAGGCTGTTGATAATGGTATAATCGTGGCTATTAATCGTCAAAAATCCAGTACCTACGCGGTCAAAGTTTACCTGACCTTTGAATGACCCGTTCGGATTGAAGCCCATATTGACAGCACCACCGAGTACAGCGGCATCCGTGCCATTCGCCGTTGAGGTATTCATCGCAAGACTGCCAGTGCCATTCACACTCATCACCGCATTCACGTTGATACTATGTGCTGCCGTCAAAGCGAGTTGATTTGAGTTCCAAGTCAATGCTTCATTGACGTTAATGTCACCCGCTCCGCTTGAGTTTGAGCCAGCAGAAGACAGAATTGCCAAATTACCACCTACTAAAGCTGCATTGACTGCTGTGCCTGTCATGTTGCCACCGCTAGCGGCAATCGTGAAGTCCTTTGGATCAATTGTCCATGTGCCTGATTTTCCATTTGCCGCAAACGTACTGACAGAGGCTGAGTTGCTTACATTCACAGTGCTTGCGGACGTTTCTATCAAGCCACCCTTGCCACCATTCGGTGCGCTGGCATCGAGTGTGCCGCCTACGTTGACGGTACCTGCCGCCATACCACCGAGCAAAGTAATTACGCCTTCGTGACTGCTGACGGTTTTGGCTTCGATAATACCAGTGTTGTTGACCACGCTAGCCAGTAAGGAAGCCTTGGCACCTGCATCCATAAACACGAGTCCACCATTGGCTTGTATCAGTTGTTTGTTTTCGACTAGGTTGTTTAAGGTACTTTGCGTGACTTGTAACTGTACCAAACTATTATCAGCAAAGGTTAACGTCATGGCACTACCAGCGGCTAAGGCCACCGTGCCTAATTGTGCGGAGATGATACCTTGGTTGCTGACATGATTGCCCAGTAAGGCGATATAGCCACCAGTGGTGGCCACCAATTTGCCTTGGTTGATAACACTGCCAGTCCCGTCACCGCTAAAGGTTTTAGTGGCACTGTTTAAGTTGTCATCAGTGATATTTAAGGTAGAAGCGACTAAACCACCAACATTAACCTGTGAACCTTGACCAAACACGATACCATTGGGATTGATTAAATAAATCTGACCATTGGCATTTAGCTGACCCATAATTTGCGTGGCACTGGTATCAAATATGCGGTTGACGGCAATGGCGGAAGCCGAAGGCTGGACGAAATTGACGACTTCATGGGGGGCAATGTTAAATTGCCCCCAGCTTAGCGACAGGTTCGGTGTTGCTTGGTTGATGGTTGTTGTATCGCCTGCTTGGTTAATAGTACCTGCACCTGAAGTGACCTGACCATCGGCAGGAGCCGCATCAACGTCACCCAAAGCGATTGCACCCCATGCAATAATACCAATGACTAATGCTAGTTTACGATTACCTTTTTTGTCCTGACCACGGAAAAATTCTGCAACAGCTATCCAAGTATTGGTTATTTGGCTCCAAATAAAACGGATAATAGAGTTCATGTGAAGCACCCCTATAAAAACTGGCTACTTATTGAAAGGAAGAAACTGATTCTTTTATTGGGTTATTTGTCGTCTCATTACCCAAACTTTTGATTTCTTTGGCTGCGACAGTTGCTTTCGCTGAAAATCATGGATGATTTTTAGTCCGCGATGCCATAGTAGACGTGCATTTTTTCGTAGCGAAAGCGTAGAGAAAAATGCAAGTCCTCGCGATACGGCATAAAATCATGTTGGTAGGGAAGTTATGTAGCGGCTGTGTGCGGAATAAGCGACCGAACAGAGGACGAATCGGGGCAGCCGAAGGCATTAAAATGGTTCACGTTAGTTTGCTGATTTTTGGGTAAGGCACCCAAAAATCTTTCGCAAAAAATGGCGACTCCCCGCGTGTTTTCTAAATTATCTAAATCTGATCTAGTTAAGCTGCGGCTAATATACTTACCAACATCGAATTACATATAAACCGTGCATCTAAGATATGTCCATTACCCACGAATACGTTAGTTTTTAAAATCAATATGTTACGATTATATTTGTCGTTTATAGTAAGTATAAATAGTCTTAAAATAATAGAGCTACAAAAAGCCTATCGTTGATTTGTGCCGCACTGAGGTATAAAAAAGACATCTTGTGGTTATAACTACCTGATTTTTTATTCTTGATGCTTCATTTTTCGTGTAACCTTGATAGCTAATACACTTTTTTATCACCTAACAGATTGATATTATTAGCTAAAAATATATGGGTAATGGTCAGATATAAGATGACACCTGCTTTATCAGGTTTTCCATTGAACAAGGCAACGAAATTGGTCGTGCCTAGTTTTACTATATTTACCGTATCGCCACCATATACCATAGTATTAATCGAGCCACGATTGGGTAGTGGGCTAAATCTGTTGTTTTTACTTTTGAGTATGACTGGCAGTCATGAATATCTTTAACCCACTACCCATGATTGAATGTTGTGTGCGACGTTACTGGGGTGGTGAAACTACTATTTATTTGGTACGACTGATCACTTAATATCTCAAAATGTGTGAATCCGCTCTTGAAATTAAGCTCAGCATCGCGTAATAACATCAAATCTTAAGATCTCTCCATGCTCGTAAAGCCGTTTCCTCGAAATGATACTTTGAAAACATTAGTGCTTAGCTGTGTCTCACTAAAAATCCGAGAGGTTGATAAGCAGTTGCACAGCCACTCAACAAAATAAAGATTAATATCACTATTTCAACTTGCCCCTATTTTATATTTTGTAAACATTCCCACTGCCTTATAGCAAGTAGGGGGATAAAACTAATTCTGTTTGAAGCATGAACTTCGTTATGTACGCTCATTCAATGAAAGTTTCAACTGAGTATTTTAGTCTGATATGGTAACTGATGTTACGCAGTCCTTAAATTTCGCAACTCAGTATAAGCCTGTTGAGTTGCCCTAATAAAAAACTTTGCCCGCAAAGCAAAGTGGTGTGTTTGCATTTTATCTTCAAGCATTCCAACTTGAAAACCGCGTAGATAGCCATAAAAATAGGATTGTTCTGTGTTGTTACTGTGCGAGTGGGCGATTTTGCCATCCCCGTATTGGATTTTAGTATGATGTGACGCTCAAACTGTTATGACAACGTGTATTTAACAGGCATAAAAAAGGGTGGTGAAGGTTTAACCCAACACCACTCTAGTTCTTTTCGCCTTCTTCATAATTTCAGAAGAACGTGGTTGACTTGCTCTGAATCATGTAATAACTTGTTATTACTTTTTTAAAGATTTAGGAAGTAAAGTATGTCAATCACATTCAATACACGCCAATTTCAGGCGGGAAATTCTCAGGCGGTGCGCTTGCCTGCCGATATTGCTTTCCCTCCCAAAACAGAACTTGTCGTAACCCGTAAGGGGGAAAAAATCATTATCCAGCCACTTGAAAAAACAATGGAGGATGTGATGTCCCGCTGTTATTTGCCGCGTTGAAACAATGCGTTATTGGGGAGGTTTTAACCCGTCCAGAGTTCATTGAAGCTGAAAGAAACTGGAACAACAAGAAATGATTAAGTATATGCTGGATACCAATATCTGCATTTACCTGATGAATGAGCAACCAGAGGCTGTAATTGCTAAGTTTAGGCAGTGTAGAAAAGGCGAGGTAGTCATCAGCTCAATAACGTGGGCAGAATTATCCTGTGGATTGAACATCCATAACGATGAAGCGCAATTTGAAGCAATCTTGAACGCGATTAAAGTAATGCCATTTGAAATTA
This sequence comes from Methylococcales bacterium, assembly GCA_037133675.1. GTDB lineage: Bacteria > Pseudomonadota > Gammaproteobacteria > Methylococcales > Methylomonadaceae > UBA4132. The sequence continues at coordinate 28,989 of JBAXNR010000032.1, read as the reverse complement.
AAGAGTTGAGCTAATTGGGTATTTGTGGATATATGCTCCGTGCATTCAATATTTGCGTTTTGCTATTTGTCATAAATTACGACAGATAACATCCTTTCAAGGGATGTATCTGTGCAAAAACCTTAGTTTAATACCGTGTGAAGTATATTTACGGGTATCAGGCATCAGTTACTTTAACTGATGCACACGAATGGCCAACAATTGGCTGCGTTTAAACAAACGACAGGAATGTGGAGAGAGTCTCCTGCATTTCACTTTCTACTCTTCAAATTTCCACGAGACTGTAAGTATCTGATAGTTTCTTCTGCCCATTCGGCAGCATTCCATAGAGTCCTAGTTTATGCCGAAGTACATTACGGCTAATGTCCAACAAACGCGCAGTCTGGACTTGATTTTCTTCGCAAAATTCAAAGGCGGTGCGAATAACCGTTTCTTCTACAATTTCAAATAGTTTGGGTGGTGATTGTTCACAAAGACGCTGTAACGCACTTTCTAAAGAAGTCATTGAAACGGATGTCCGATGTTCTAAGGGTCTAACACCAGATAATTTAAAATCCTCAGGGCGCAAACAATTACTTGGGCAAACCAGAAGTGCGCGGTGAATAGCATTTTCCAGTTCTCGAATATTCCCAGGCCAATCGTAATTCAATAAAGTCAGTTCAGCAGCTGGCGATAACTTGATTTCGCTATAACCTAAACGCTCACCGTAAATTTTTAAAAAATGTCTTGCTAACGGCATAATATCGGCGGGTCGGTCACGCAAGGGGCTTAACTGAATAGTCGCAACATTGAAACGGTAATATAAATCGGCGCGAAAATGTGAGGCAGCAACGGCTTGTTCTAGGTTGACGTTAGTTGCGGCAATAATTCTGACATCGACAGGTACTGGTTGCCTTGAACCGACTTTAACAACTTCGCGTTCTTGTAACACCCTTAGCAGTTTAGCCTGCATACCCATCGGTAAGTCACCTACTTCATCAAGAAATAAACTACCTTTGTTAGCGGTTTCAAACCAACCCTCTTTACTGGTAAAAGCCCCTGTAAATGAGCCTTTTTCATGTCCGAATAATTCACTTTCTATGAGATTTTCACTTAATGCGGCACAGTTTAATGCACCAAAAACATTTTTACTGCGGTTGCTTAAATTATGGATATGCCTCGCTACTAATTCTTTACCTGTTCCTGTTTCACCGATAATAAGGACAGTGGCATCGCTAGGAGCGATACGTTCGATTTGCTCAAGTAATCGACGCGAAACAGGGTCTTCAAAAACCAGAGCGGTTGCTCGCACAGAAAGTGATAACGATCTCGATTGTAACTCATCGAAAGCCAACAGTGTCGAGGCGTGTTCATCTTGACCACTACCGAAATTACTGCCTAAAAATGTATCCATAATAATATACTCGTTTGCTTTGCCTTTTCAGAATTATCCGCGCAATAAAAACTCCGTAACGTGTGTAACATTAATCTAAACAACGGCAATTAAAATTGGACGAAAGCTTGTTATGGCGTGATGCTAATTATCCATAGTGTTGGTAAGCATACTAGGATAATTACTAGAAGTAATAAAACGTTATTATTAGATTTCCCTATCTGGAAAATCGATGATTGGTACTGAATTATCGACCCGCATTAAATAGCATTGACCTGTTGCTTAACGGTCATGATTCAAGCAAAGACTGTTGATATTTAAACAGCTAAGTAGACGTTCTTTATAATAATCCCGTAAAAACAGTTGGTTATATTGCGGCATATTTTTTGCTTTAACTGGGTTATTGGCAGATATTACAGCCATTCGCTCTCAACCCTCTTTGATTAATTAAAAAGTTCGTATGACTCAACATAATCACCCTAAACTATCCATACTTGCCAATCAACACGGACTCTCTTTACTGTCTGGTTTACTGCTTGTGCTTACTATATCGGTGGGCGGATTCTTTTATTTTCAGCAGCCATCAAATGCGGCTGAACAGACCAAACTTGGTGCAGATAATGGCAAACCTAGACATGACAAACATGATGAACCATCGGCAGTATCGATAGAAACCGCTGGAAAAGCTGATTTCCCAGTGTATCTAAGTGGCTTAGGTACTGTGACGGCATTACGCACTGTGACTGTGCGCCCTAGAGTTGATGGTGAACTGGTACGAATTTCCTTCAATGAAGGGCAGATGCTCAAAGAAGGTGATTTATTGGCTGAAATTGACCCGCGCCCATTTCAAGTACAGTTACAGCAAGCGGAAGGTCAGTTGCTACGCGATCAAGCCTTACTTCAAAATGCCCAGCTAGATCATCAGCGTTATCAAACGTTGCTTAAACAAGATTCAATTTCTGCGCAACAAACCGTCACTCAAGAATCGCAGGTCAAGCAATATCAAGGCAGCGTGGAAATGGATAAAGCCCAAGTTAATAACGCTAAATTACAACTTAGTTATGCACGGCTAACTGCACCGATTGCTGGACGAGCTGGACTACGTCAAATTGACCAAGGCAATATCGTTCATGCCAATGATGCTAACGGGTTGCTGGTTATTACCCAACTCCAACCTATCAGCGTAGTGTTTACCCTGCCTGAAGACAAGGTGCAATCAGTTATTCAACGTTGGCGTAATCATGAACCTGTTGTTGTTACAGCTTATGATCGAATGGGTAAAAAAAAGTTAGCCGAGGGTAAACTGTTGGCTATCGATAATCAAATAGACTCGACTACGGGTACGCTGAAACTCAAAGCGCAATTTGATAATAATGACAGCGCGTTGTTTGCTAATCAATTCGTCAATATCAAAATGCACTTGGAAACGCTCAGCGGCGTAACCCAAGTATCCAGCGCGGCGATTCAACATGATACCCAAGGCGCGTTTGTTTATCTAATAACCCCCGAAAAAACGGTACAGATACGGCGTGTGAATCTAGGAGAAACAGAAGGCGACAAAGTCGTGGTAAAAGAAGGGCTTGCGGCTAACGAGACGGTAGTGCTTGAAGGCGGTGATCGATTGCATGAAGGTAGTCAAGTCGATATTGCTGAAAAAGACGGTCAAGACGTTGCCGCTAGTCCTGTTCAACCCAAACCAGCCGCTCAGATTGGTAAGCGCGAGCGGCGTTCTTAAATTATGACAAATTCAAACAATTCTTTGCCGAATTTTAATCCATCCAGACTGTTTATTCTTCGCCCCGTAGCAACTTCGTTGCTGATGGTGGCAATGTTGCTGGTCGGCATACTCGCTTATCGTTTATTGCCAGTGTCGGCATTGCCGCAAGTGGATTACCCGACAATTCAAGTCGTCACTTTGTATCCAGGTGCGAGTCCCGAAGTCGTGACTTCGGTCATCACTTCGCCGTTGGAACGTCAGTTTGGGCAAATGGCGGGACTCACACAAATGTCATCAACCAGTTCAGGCGGTGCATCAGTGATTACGTTGCAGTTTAGTCTTGAACTGAATTTGGATATTGCCGAGCAGACTGTGCAGGCAGCAATTAACGCGGCTGCCAACTTTCTGCCAGACGATTTGCCGCAAGCACCGATTTATAGCAAAGTAAATCCAGCCGATACCCCGATTATGACACTGGCAGTGAGTTCCAAAGCCTTGCCATTATTCAAAGTTGAAGATTTAGTTGATACCCGTGTTGCGCAAAAAATCGCCCAATTATCAGGTGTCGGTATGGTCAGTATTAGCGGTGGTCAACGCCCTGCGGTACGCATTCAAGCGAATCACAAAGCACTTGCTGCTTACGGCATCAGTCTGGAAGATGTGCGTATCGTCATTGCAGCCGCTAACGTCAATCAACCCAAAGGGATGTTTAATGGCCCATTGCGTTCTGCCATTATCGACAGTAATGACCAATTGCGTTCAGCAGACGAATACCGTGAATTAGTAGTTGCTTATCGTAATGGCGCACCTGTGCGTTTGAGCGAAGTTGCCGAAGTTGTCGATGGTGCGGAAAATGTACGCTTAGCGGCGTGGGCAAATAAAGACGCGGCGGTGATTATCAATATTCAACGTCAACCAGGTGCAAATGTGATTGAAGTGGTGGATCGCATTAAAGAATTATTGCCAAAGTTGCAAGCGTCATTGCCGTTGAGTATCGAAGTCGTACCGCTCACTGATCGTACTGTCACCATTCGCGCCTCGATACACGATGTGCAGTTTGAATTGTTTTTAGCTGTCGCGCTGGTAGTGATGGTGATTTTCCTATTTTTGCGTAACGTACCTGCCACTATTATTCCAGCGGTTGCCGTGCCGCTGTCATTAGTCGGTACGTTTGCCGTCATGTATCTGGCAGAATTTAGTATCAATAACCTGACTTTAATGGCGTTGACTATTGCCACAGGTTTTGTGGTTGATGATGCCATTGTGGTGATTGAAAATATTTCTCGCTATATTGAACGCGGCGAATCACCGCTAAAAGCCGCGCTGAAAGGCTCTGAGCAAATTGGTTTTACCATTATTTCGCTGACTTTTTCGTTGGTGGCGGTATTGATTCCACTGTTGTTTATGAGTGATGTAGTTGGACGATTATTCCGTGAATTTGCCATTACACTGGCAGTGGCGATTCTAATTTCCGCCGTTGTCTCGCTGACTTTGACACCGATGATGTGCGCCAAATTATTGCATCCTCACAACGCAGATGAAGAAATTGAACAGCACGAGAACGATTGGTTTGAGCGATTGATTGCAGGTTACGGACGCACGCTAAAATGGATATTGAAACATCAAGCCCTCACTATGACAGTATTCTTTATGACTGCCGCGCTGACGGTGGTGTTGTATATCTTTATTCCGAAAGGTTTTTTTCCTACCCAAGATACTGGCATTATTCAAGGCTTTTCCGAAGCTCCGCAAAATGTGTCGTTTGTCGCAATGGCAGATTATCAGCAAAAGCTTGGACAATTAATTCTCGAAGATCCAGCAGTGGAAAGTTTATCGTCATTTATCGGTGTGGACGGTATTAACAGCACACCCAATGCAGGGCGATTTTTGATTAATTTAAAACCGCAAGATGAACGAGTCAGTGCCACTGCTGTTATTAATCGACTCAAACCTAAGTTGAACAGCATAACTGGCGTGTCGTTGTATTTACAGCCCGTGCAGGATTTGACTATGGAGAATCGTGTCAGTCGCACTCAATACCAGTACACACTAGAAACTGCTGATATTGATGAACTGAATAAATGGACACATAAGCTGGTGGAAAAATTAGCCACGCAAGATGAATTTAGCGAAGTCACTAGCGATGTTCAAGATCAAGGGCAACAAGTCTATGTCAATATCGACCGTAGCACAGCTAGCCGATTGGGTGTCAGCACTGCTGATGTAGACAACGCACTATACAGTGCTTATGGGCAGCGGCTAATCTCGACTATTTTCACGCAAGCCAATCAATATCGTGTGGTGCTTGAAGTGAATCCAGCCGAGCAAAATAGCCCAGAGGATTTGAACGATTTGCGCGTACCTTCTACTAACGGTACACAAGTGCCGCTATCGGCAATAGCACAAATATCGGAACGACCCACACCGTTGGCAATTAGTCATCTCGATCAGTTTCCTGTGGCAACGCTGTCATTTAATATTGCCGCTGGTTCATCATTAGGCGATGCAGTCGCAGCTATTGACCGTACCAAGGAAGAAATTGAATTACCGTTAAGCATACGCACCAGCTACCAAGGCGCGGCATTAGCATTTAAAGCCTCATTGGATAATACCTTGTGGCTGATTTTGGCGGCGATAGTCACGGTGTATATCGTGTTGGGGGTGCTGTACGAAAGTTATATTCACCCAATTACCATTCTTTCCACACTGCCTTCTGCGGGTGTCGGCGCGTTGTTGGCGTTAATAATTTCAGGGGGAGATTTGGGGATTATTGGCATTATCGGCATTATTTTGTTGATTGGTATCGTTAAAAAGAACGCCATTATGATGATTGACTTCGCACTGGAAGCCGAGCGCAAACAAGGAATGTCACCCGCCGAAGCGATTTTCCAAGCCTGTTTGCTACGCTTTAGACCGATTTTGATGACTACTTTAGCTGCATTATTAGGCGCGTTACCGTTAATGTTAGGTTCAGGTGTTGGCTCTGAATTGCGTCATCCATTGGGTATAACAATGGTCGGAGGTTTATTGGTTAGTCAGTTATTAACTTTATACACCACGCCCGTGATTTATTTATGGATGGATAGTTTAGCGCGGCGCGTCAACAGCGTATTCAAACCAAACCAGCCCGAAGCCGAAGCGGTTGAAAACGAAGGGACTTTGTAATGAATTTATCGGCACTGTTTATTTATCGCCCTGTCGCTACCACATTATTGACCATTGCCATTGCCATTACAGGTGTACTGGCTTTTTTGAATTTGCCTGTGTCCTCATTGCCGCAGGTAGATTTTCCGACCATCGCAGTGCAAGCACAATTACCAGGTGCAAGTGCAGAGACGATGGCGGCAACCGTTGCCACGCCATTGGAACGAGCATTAGGACGTATCGCTGGAATTAGCGAAATGACTTCCAGTAGTTCTCTGGGTTCAACACAAATAACTCTGCAATTCGATTTGGAACGCGACATTAACGGCGCGGCGCGAGATGTGCAAGCGGCTATCAATGCAGCGGCAAGTTTGTTGCCCACCAATATGCCCAATCGTCCTAGCTATCGACGTGACAATCCAGCGGATGCGCCGATTCTGGTGTTGGCTCTGACTTCTAAAAGTTTAGGGCGCGGTGCAATGTATGATGCGGCATCAACTATTTTGGCGCAAAAAATTTCTCAAGTTTCTGGTATTGGTCAAGTACAAATCGGTGGTGCGGCATTGCCAGCGGTGCGCGTTGAACTAAATCCCAATGCGTTGAACAAATACGGTATTGGTTTGGAAGAGGTCAGAAATACCATCACGCAAACCAATACCAATCGCCCGAAAGGCGTGATGGAAAGTGGTGCTGAACGCTGGCAAATTCAAGCCAACGATCAAGCGCGTAAAGCCGAAGATTATTTGCCGCTGATTGTCAGTTATCGCAACGGCGCGGCGGTCAAAATCAGTGATTTGGGTACAGTGGAGGATTCGGTAGAAGATTTACGCAATACGGGGCTGAAAAACGGCGATCCTTCTGTGCTGATTATTCTCAGAAAACAACCGCTTGCCAATGTAATACAAACCGTTGAGCAGGTCAAAGCGGTGTTGCCAGAATTGCGTGCGGCTATTCCTAGCACCATTGAATTATCAGTCGTGGTTGATCGCTCGTTGGCAATTCGCTCATCCATTGATGAAGTCGAAAACAGCTTATTTATTGCAATAGCATTGGTGATTTTAGTGGTGTTAGTGTTTTTGCGCGATGTGCGTTCAACGCTAGTACCACTGATTGCCGTCCCTGTGTCGTTGCTGGGTGCGTGTGCTTTTATGTATTTTTCTGGTTTTAGCATTAACAATCTATCGCTGATGGCGTTGACTATTTCCACGGGTTTTGTGGTCGATGACGCGATTGTGGTATTGGAAAACGCCAGCCGCTATGTTGAAAAAGGCTTGCATCCATTCAAAGCCGCATTGAAAGCAACCAAGGAAGTAGGTTTTACTGTGTTGGCAATGAGTGTGTCGCTAGTCGCCGTATTTTTGCCGATTTTATTAATGGGTGGCGTGGTTGGTCGCTTGTTTCGAGAATTTGCAGTGACGTTATCGGCGGCAGTGATGGTGTCGTTGCTGATTTCGCTGACAACCACACCGATGCTATGCGCTCGCTGGTTGAGTAAGGAAAAACCAACACATGGTCGTATTTATCAAGCTATTGGTCGGGCGTTTGACACTGTTCAAGGCGGTTATGAACACTCATTACGCTGGGCATTACGTCATAGTCGAATCATGATGCTGTTATTATTGGCGACGATAGGGTTAAACTTTTATTTATATTCGATTATCGACAAAGGTTTTTTTCCAACGCAAGATGGTGGTCGCTTGATTGGTGAAATTCAAGCAGATCAAGGGATTTCTTTTGCCGCCCTGCAAAAAAAGCTGTTTCAATTTTCTGAATTGTTACAACAAGACCCAGCGGTCAGTAATGTGGTGGGATTTGCAGGCGCACAACAAAGCAGCAACAGTGCCAGAGTCTTTACGGTACTCAAACCGCATAACGAACGTGATAATATTGAGACGGTGATGGAACGCTTACGCAATCGTATCAATCGCATTCCAGGGGCAAAACTGCATATGTTTCCAGCGCAAGAATTGCGAATTGGTGGACGACCTTCTGCTGGTTTGTATGAATACAGTTTGGAATCTGATGATTTGGGCTTGTTGCGCGAATGGATGCCGAAATTACTTGCCGCATTGGCTAAACAGCCCGAATTAAAAGATGTCAATACCAGCCAACAAGACAAAGGACAGCAAATCGGTTTAGTGGTGAATCGGGAGTTGGCATCACGCTACGGTATCAGTCAAGCGATGATTGACACTAGCCTGAACAATGCCTTTGGACAGCGTCAAGTGTCGGTGATTTACAATCCACTGAATCAATATCGCGTAATCATGGAACTTGCGCCTGACTATTGGCAAAGCCCAGAAGCTTTGAAGCAGGTTTATATCAGTGTACCCGCTCAGCGTTTGCCGTCTGGTGAACAAGCGAGCGCGAAACAAGTACCGTTGTCTAGTATCGCTAGTTTCGCGCCGACTAACACGCCGCTAAGCGTTAATCACCAAGGGCAGTTTGCCGCCGCTACGCTATCATTTAATCTTCAAGAGGGTATTTCTCTTTCAACGGCTACCGAGGTTATTAACAAAACCATGCGCGACATCGGTACGCCCAATTCGATACAAGGGGCTTTTCAGGGGTCGGCTAAAGCCTTTCAGGAATCGCTACGCAATCAGCCGTTTTTAATTTTGGCAGCATTGCTGAGCATTTATATTGTGCTGGGTGTGCTTTATGAAAGCACTATTCACCCGCTAACTATTTTATCGACATTGCCTTCTGCGGGCGTTGGCGCATTGTTGGCATTAATTGTTTGCGGTACTGAATTCAGCATCATCGCGTTAATTGGTGTGATTTTGTTGATTGGCATCGTGAAGAAAAATGCCATTATGATGATAGATTTTGCCTTACACGCCGAACGTGAGTTGGGTTTGGATTCACGCGAGGCTATTTTTCAGGCGTGCGCCCTGCGTTTTCGCCCCATTATGATGACCACCTTCGCCGCGCTGTTTGGTGCATTACCGCTAGCATTAGGAACGGGTTATGGTGCTGAACTGCGTCAACCACTGGGTATTTCTATTGTTGGTGGCTTGATTTTTAGTCAAATATTGACCTTGTACACCACGCCAGTTGTTTATATTTATCTGGATCGTTTTCGGCTATGGACTCATCGCCGCTTTTTTAACCGTACCGCGACACTAGCAAATAAACCTGCTTAATGTGTCGCTGAGATTTTTATGACAGTTCGTATTATTCCACACCTTTGTTATTCACTGCTCACTGCACAATTGATAGGTTGCACCGTTGGTCCTGATTATGTTCGCCCTCAAGCAATTGTTCCGACTAATTTCAAAGAAATCAAAGGCTGGAAGCAAGCACAACCGCACGATAATTTACTGCATGGCAAATGGTGGGAAATATTCAAAGACTCTGAGTTAAATAAGTTGGAAGAACAGGTCAATAAATCCAATCAATCCATTGCTCAAGCCGAAGCGCAATACCGTCAAGCCCAACATTTAGTACAATCAGCACGCGCTGCTTATCTTCCGACGGGTACGATAACAGCAACAACTAACCGTTTTCGTGCTGCTAGTGGTGGTCAAAGTGTTGCGCCCCCAGGAATTAGAAATGTTTTCGGCACGGCTATCGCGATGGCTTGGGAACCTGATTTATGGGGCAGTGTTCGTCGCCAAGTTGAATCCAACACAGGCACAGCACAAGCCAGTGCCGCTACTTTGCAAGCTTTACAATTATCGACTCAGGCAACCTTAGCCGATGATTATTTTCAATTACGCATACTGGATGCACAAAAAGCCTTATTTAATGAAACTGTCGCTGCTTACGAAAAAACGCTGGAAATTATCAAAAACCGTTATGCGGCGGGCGTAGTCGCCAAAACCGATTTAGTACAGGCAGAAACCCAACTTGAATCCGCACGCGCACAAGCTATTAATCTGGGTGTGCAACGTGCAAAACTGGAACACGCAATTGCCGTTTTAATCGGTAAAACTCCCGCAGATGTATCGATAAAACCTATTCCGTTAGCTGTTACACCGCCTCAAATTCCCGTCAGTCTACCCTCAGAATTACTGGAAAGACGACCTGATATTGCCAGTGCTGAACGTAAAGTTGCCGCTGCTAATGCACAAATTGGTGTGGCAAAAGCGGCGTTTTTCCCTACCCTTAATCTGGCGACTAACACAGGTTATCAAAGCAACACCTTAGATACGCTGATAACTGCCGCTAAACGTTATTGGGCATTAGGGCCAGCGGGTGCAGCGTTGACTTTATTGGATGGTAGTGCAAAAAATGCCCAATATAAGCAAGCACTCGATGGTTTAGATGCCAGTGTCGCTTTGTATAGACAAACCGTGCTGACCAGTTTTCAGGAAGTCGAAGATAACTTAGCCGCACTAAGGATACTTGAAGAAGAAGCACAGGTTCAGGAAAAAGCTGTGGCAGCCGCTAGACAATCGCTCACACTGACAACGAATCAATATAAGGCAGGAACGATAAGCTTTTTAAATGTCATGACTGCTCAGGCTATGGCGTTATCCAACCAACAAACCGCTGTGCAGTTGCTAGGTGATAGGCTATCTGCCTCAGTGCTGTTAGTTAAAGCCTTAGGTGGCGGTTGGAATGTCGCCATGTTACCCACCTCTGACGAAGCAGGCGGTGAAGTGAAATGGACAGATTTTTTACCCTATCCTATCGACTAATCTCATCACACCTTATTTACATAAGTTTGTAAGCTATTGATTCTATACGGCGGTCGGCTCTGCTTGATTATCAGGCAAAGCCTGAACCGTAACGCTAAACAAGCTCCAAAAAACCAATAACTCACTAATTATCTTCAAGCACAGATGTTTCTAAAATCAACAGCCTGTAACCACTTAACCCCCACTAAATCAAAGTCAACGGCTTAATTTAATAACCGTAACTAAAATCCTATCGCCTTTTTTTGCAAGGTGTTGCTCAGGAAACACCAAACTAACAAAAGCCTATTAAAGTTGATGCTCAACAAGCAGCTACTAACTAGATACCCGTTGAAAAAGTGTAGTTTTGTATTAACCACTCCCTCTTTATGAAGCCAATTATGCTTACTAAATACCTTTAAATACAGCTGCTTATATATTTTTTCGCAATAGTTTTGGATGTTTTCATAGATTAAAAAAAATATGGCATGGTAAATGCTTTATATGTGTAAACAGTATTAACAAACGCTGGCTAGGTATTCGTTTTATTCGACACGCTTTATCTACTGTCCATCGTACAGCGACTTTTTAAGAAAGGAGAAATATCACATGAACAGTCCTTTGAAGGCTTTTGATAAAGCCGAACCTGTATTGCGCGTACCAGAAAGAAAAAAAGCCGATGTTATTTCCATCAAGCCAGATCACAATTATCTAATAGAACGCTTGTCTACTTCTTCAGTCGCCGTTGCATTAGGTGATTTTAAACACAGTAACGATTATAGAGACAACAAGATCGTTGACTATCTGCTTATCGGTGTTTTGTCGATAGTAGCTCACACTATTATTGTGGATCATTTCAAGCATTCTCCGCTTGAGGCTGAGCAAATAGAGGTAGTTAAAAATCCGCCTAAAGTTCAGATTTCGTTTGTTAGACCGACTCCGCCGCCACCTCCTAAGGTCGTTCAGCCACCACCGCCACCTAAAGTGGTTGCGATTAACAAACCGCCGAAGCCTAAAGTGACACCTAAGCCAGCACCGAAGCCAGTTGCGCCGCAACCTGTTCAGACAACGAATATCGATACGAAAGCACCTGTGATTACAGCACCACCAGCACCGTCTGCGCCACCGCCACCACCGCCTAAGCCCGTGGAAAAAGTAACACAGCCGCGTGGCAGTGCGGGTTATAAGAATAATCCGACTACTGACTATCCCGAAGTCGCCGCAGAACGTGGCTGGGAAGGCAGAGTGGTACTAAAAGTCCATGTGCTACCCAGTGGTAAGCCTGACAGTGTTGCGGTAGTGACCTCTAGCGGGCATGACATATTAGACAGTGAAGCGGTGAGTACCGTAAAAAAATGGATGTTTGAGCCTGCTAAGCGTGGCGACACCCCCATTGATGGCTGGGTAAATGTTCCTATAAATTTTAAATTAAGTTGAGGTTTTAATCATGACAGAAACAACATCCGCTACTGCTAGCGTTGCACCAGCAGTTAATCAAGCTCCTGTTGCAGGTAATGCGACACCAGTCGTGGCAAATACACCTGTAGCAAGCGTGGCAACACCTGCAATCGCTATAGCTCCAGTCGCTACAAATACTACTGCGACCACAGTCGTAGCAGTGCCTGCGGCAGCTCCAGAAACCACATCTGCTCATATTGTGGATGCCACTTTATGGATTTTAATTGCTTTTTCTGCGGTGACGTGGGCATTGATACTAATTAAAGGCATACAACATCTGAGGATTTCTAATCACAATCGGGCTTATAGCAAGAAATTTTGGGCAGCTCCCGATTTTCAAGCCGCCTCTAGCTTGCAAGGTAATAAAGGCCCTGCCGCCAGAGTCGCTGATGTTGGTTTCACCACATTACTAGAAGCTGACGGCGGCACAACTACTCACGATCTTGAACATACAGGGGATCGTCAAGAATTGTTAGACAGACGTTTACGTCAACAAATGCAAAAAGAGCGCGGTGCGTTGGAAAGTGGTTTAGCCATACTGGCAACCGTAGGCAGTATCTCACCGTTTGTTGGTTTATTCGGTACGGTGTGGGGAATTATGGGCGCGTTGACCAGTATCAGTAAAAGTGGTTCTGCCAGTTTAGAAGTGGTTGCAGGTCCTATCGGTGAAGCATTGGTTGCTACCGCCGTTGGTATTGCTGTGGCTGTGCCTGCCGTTATCGGATACAACTTTTTTATTCGTAGAAACAAAGTGATTTGGGCGTTTTTGGATGATTTTTCTATCGATTTTGTTCATTTAGCGTTGAAAACCTCGTTCTTAATCAAGCGTCCTGTGGTCAATTCTGCACCATCACGCCCTATAGAAAAGAAACCAGTTCTTAAAACCAGTAATGACGACTTACAAGTGCAAGGGGCGCAAATCTAATGGCTGTTAATATTAAAGATGATGGTGGCGATGACGTAATGAGCGAAATCAATGTCACGCCATTGGTTGATGTGATGTTGGTACTGTTAGTGGTGTTTATTGTCACTGCACCGTTGTTGACTCAGGCAATACACGTCAATTTACCAAAAACTGCGGAAACTGCCCCGCCTGAGGAAAAAGAAGCGGTTTATATCAGCGTCGATGCGAAAGGCAAAGTTTATGTCGATAAAGTCGAGATTGCACTGGAAGTCTTCGATGCAGAATTAGTAAAACGCAAGACCGCCGACCCTGAGATTGCACTCAATCTTAATGCTGACGATGGCGTTCAATACGGCACAGTCGCCAAAGTCATGGCAGCGATAGAACACTCTGGTATTACCAAGCTAGCGATTCTCACCGCGCCAAAATAGTAACCACCGTAAAAATAGACTAAAAACCAGCCCTTTTTTTGGGCTGGTTAGGGATGCTTTGCCTAAATAAAGCCTTACCTAAAGAAAAAATAGCGCGAATTTAACCATTTTTTAATTTTATAAAGACTTTAAGATAGGTAAATAAAATGAGTATTGACAAGTTACGACAGTCCAATGCACTGAAATCACTGACAGGGAATAAATTATTATCCACTGACATAGCGAATATTTTGAGTGATAACAGATGGCAAACCGAAACTCGACATCGGACAACGCTAAGCGGTGCGGCGATGATTTTTGCAAGCGTTTGTTTATTAGCACCCAACTACAGTTTTGCAAAAGGAAATAAAACAAACAAAAAGCCTCAAACAAGTACCAGTGAATTAGCGGCAGAGGTTGAACGTTTAAAGCAAGAATTAGGCGCGACTAAGCAGGAAAATGCACAGCTTAGACAAACCATCACCAGCGGCAATACTAATACACCTGTTGACGGGACGAATGCAGCAGCAGAGCAACCCGCGCAAGAAGCCGTTGTCGCACCTATTGCAGAAACCAAAGAGGAAGTCGCCGCGCTAGAGCCTAAAAATTTGTCTGAGGTAACGGTGACCTCACGCCGTAAGGAAGAAAAACTGCAAGAAGTACCCATTCCTATATCAGTGATTAGCGGCGAACAACTGAAACGCGATAATCTTGTGACCATACAGGATTTTTCCAGACGCGTACCTAACTTGGGTGTTACCAGCCCCAATGTTCGCCAAACCAGTATTGCGTTACGCGGTTTAGGTAAAAATAGTGGCAACGAATCAATGGAGTCTAGCGTCGGGGTGATGGTTGATAACGTCTGGTCTTCGTGGGTCGGTTCAACGTGGACTAACTATACCGATATTGATCATGTCGAAGTGTTGCGGGGCCCACAAGGTACATTGCAAGGTAAAAACAGCAACTTAGGACTCATCAACGTCAATACTAAAGCACCTTCTTTTAAACCTGCTTATTACATTGACGGTTTTGCGGGCAGTCGTGATAGTTTACAGGGTAAAGCTTCGGCTACTGGACCTATTATTGACGGTTTGTTGGCTTATCGTGCTTCTATCTTTGTCGATAGACGTAATGGTTTTATCGCAAACTTAGATTCACCCGTGACGGCTGGCAAACTTCAAGAAACCAACTCACTAGGCGGAAGACTACAGTTTTTGCTGACACCGACTGAGAAATTATCCGCTAGAATTATTTTGGATCGCTCATCCGCCACACAATCTATGAGTGTGTCACCTATCATAGACGACCCTGCCAGATTTGCGGATGGCACGGTTAGACCTACTACCTTTACCTCACGTCTGAATCGTGATTGGTTTAATACGATTCGTAATTCAGGTCAGCCTTTATTTGTGACGGGCAATCCGCGTGCAATCGCGCAGAATGATAAACAGGTTTCACGCGGTGATAATCAAGGTGTTTCTGCTGAAATCAACTGGGATATTCCAGGCAATAAGCTAACGTCAATTTCCGCTTATCGTTATTCATTATTTGAACCTCATCATGATGGCGATGCTAGCACCGCTGATATTCAAGGTATTGGTGGAGTCACGATAAAAAGTCGGCAATGGACACAAGAATTGCGGCTAGCTTCTGAAAAACCCGTTTTTGATGGATTGCTTGATTATCAAGTCGGTCTATTCGGTTTGAAAAGTTCGGCAGAGACCTTAGATCAGCGTACTTTTGCCTCTGATGCAGGGGCTTTTTATGCCAGCAATGCGCAATATGCGAGTTTAAATGCGACAGTGGCAGGTCAAGATGTGATGAGACGGTCTTTAGATAGAGTCATTAAAGTGGGCTATCTGAATCCAACCGTCACCAGTTTAGCTGCCTATAGTCAGGCAAATATCCATATCACCGATAAGGCAACCTTGACCTTGGGTGTCAGAGATACACAGGAATGGCGTTCTAACGCGGGCTATCAAATGTACAAGGGCGGTGATGATTTGAGTACTCTGAGTGCTGCGAATCGTGCTACCGCTCAGGCGATCAGAAATACTGCCATAGGCGGTGTCTGGTCAGATGCTAGACAAGGCTTTAGTCAAAATTCGCAAAATTGGTTAGTCAATCCGAGTTATAAAATTAGTAAAGATGTCATGGCATTTTTCTCGGTAGCGGGCGGACAAAAATCAGGCGCGGCGCAATTTAACGCCAGTACGGGAGCGATTGAAAACGTCGATCCAGAAAAAGTGATGGATTACGAATTGGGGATAAAAAGTGCTTGGTTTGATCGTAAGCTAACCACAAACCTCAATTTATACAACACCGATGTCAATGGCTTTCAATCTCAGCTAACGGTAGCGGATGCTTCTCAACCCTCAGGTTTTAGAACGACCTTAGGTAACGTCAAAGGCATTCAATTACGAGGTGTTGAATTGGATACCGCTTGGCAGGCAACCGAAGGTTTAAGTTTCTTCCTGAATGGCTCTTATAACCACGCCGTCTATACCGACTTTAAGAACGCACCTTGCCCGCCTGAATTAAATACCTCTGCATCATGTGATCAAACGGGTAAACAGATACCAAACGCACCGATGTTCACTGCCAATTACGGGGTTGACTATCGAGTACCACTGGGCTTTGGAAAATTTAATGACTTTGGCTTGGAATGGCATACTTGGTTAGTTGATAGCTTCAAATCCAGTGCCAATTACAACTCTAGTTTAGCTACAACGGGTGTCCAGCCTGCTTATCATGTGACTGATGGCGGCATTGGTGTGAGTACTAAAAACGGTAAACACAGTCTGAATTTAGTGGGTAGAAATATTTTCGACACTATCTATATGACTAACGTTAGTGCTTATTCCACTACGGGAGCGTCTAGCGCGACTTATGGCGAAGGGCGTTACTTTGGTGCGCAATTTCGTTCAAACTTTTAACTGATTGCAACTTCTGTACGACTGCCAGTTCTTAACGGATTAGCAGTCGTCAAACAAATAGACTTGAATTCGGAGAACACTATGTTATTCAAACCTTCAACATTATTTTCAGCACTCGCTACCTTAGCGTTTGCCGCGTCTGTTCAAGCCGCAGACCCAGTCACACCTCCTATTGCTGGTGTATCAGCGGGTGGTGTCGTCATCGAATTAATCAAAGATGGCTTTAAAGGCACAGAAGGTCCGATTGGTTATTCAGACGGTAGTTTACTGTTTACTGAAACCAATGAAAATCGGATTGTGCGTATCGCGCCTGATAATAGCGTTTCTACGTTTACCGAAAATTCCAACGGTGCTAATGGTCTTGCTTTGAATGCCAATGGAGAAATTATCGCCGTGCAAACGCTTAAACCTCAAGTGGGTATTATTTATCCAGCGGATAAGCAAAAAACCTTTGTTGAAAATTTTGAAGGAGTAACTTTTCAACGTCCTAACGATGTAGTTTTGGCTAAAAATGGCGGAATTTATTTTACCGATAGCGGTACACGCCCAACCAAAGAAAATCCTAATCCCCCTGTTTCTCACCCTGGCGTGTTTTACATCACCCCGACAGGTGAATTGAAACGCATCGCTAACGATATTGACCGTCCAAACGGTATTCAGTTAAACAAAGCTGAAAATATTCTTTATGTTGCCAATACGCTAGGAGAACATATTTTGGCTTATGACATTGCCGCCGATGGTTCAATTTCAAACAAAAGAAAATTTGCCAGACTCGATGGCTGGAAAAAAGAAGAAGGTGTTTTTTCTAGCGGCGCGGATGGTCTTGCGATAGATGATAACGACAGACTTTATGTCGCTTCCAATTCTGGCATTGAAGTATTTAATGATAAAGGCGATGAGTTAGGTATTATTCCACTGCCCAAAAAACCACAGAACATTGCTTTTGCAGGCGTTGATAAGAAAACCCTTTATGCTGTTGGACGCGGTGCGGCTTACAAAATCCCACTGATTGCACAAGGCTTTAAAGGTCGTGCAAAATAACTTTAAGTTTATCCAATTATTTGCTAAATCTGGAGTACAAACCTTGGTTTGTGGTTTGTATTCCCTTCAATAACAGTAAAGCAATCGCTACGGAGACGCTATGACACGCAAAACAGCTAACGACTTCGACCCAGAAGTTCTGAAATTATTTGACAATTATGTTCACGGTGGCTTATCGCGCCGTGGCTTTTTATCGTCAGCGGCAAAATTTGCTGTATTGGGTTTAACAGCTGAAGGTTTACTGGAAGCATTGAATCCGCATTTTGCCGAAGCCCAGCAAATCGCACCCGATGACAATCGTATTATTGCAAAAACTGTCGAATATCCATCACCCGCAGGTTATGGAAAAATTCGCGGTTATTTAGTTCAACCCGCTAATGCAACGGGAAAACTGCCAACGGTATTGGTGATCCACGAAAATCGCGGACTCAATCCACACATCGAAGATATTACCCGAAGACTCGCGTTAGATAATTTTATCGCTTTTGCCCCTGACGCATTATTCACATTAGGCGGTTATCCGAATGATGAAGACAAAGCGCGTGAATTGTTTAAAAATTTGGATCAGACCAAAACCCACGCTGATTTTCTTGCCGCTGCCGATGTATTGAAACATCTGCCTGAAGGTAATGGCAAAGTCGGTGCAGTGGGTTTCTGTTACGGCGGTGGTATTGTCAACTACTTGGCAACGCAAATTCCCGATTTAGCGGCGGCTGTGCCATTCTACGGTAATCAACCCACTGCGGAAGAGACCGCAAAAATCAAAGCACCGTTATTACTCCATTATGCAGGTGCGGATGAACGCATCAATGCAGGTTGGTCTGCTTATGAAACCGCGCTAAAAGCCGCTGGAATGAGCTATGAAGCCTTTATTTATCCCAATGTGCAACACGGTTTTAACAACGATACTACGCCACGTTTCGATGAAGCAGCGGCAAAATTGGCATGGGAGCGCACTATCGCGTTCTTTAATAAACATTTGCGTAGCTAATTAAAGAGGTTGAATCAACATGAAAGTTACTATTCCTATTTGGGATTTACCACATCGGCTGTTTCATTGGCTGCTGGCAATTTCCGTGGCAGCGGCATATATCACTGCCAAAATCGGTGGTGAATGGATTGACTGGCATGGTCGCTTAGGCATTTTTATCTTGGGTTTGCTGATTTTTCGCATTATATGGGGTTTTGTCGGCTCAACACATTCGCGTTTTGTGACCTTTTTTCCTACCTTGCCACGCATTATTGCTTATATCAAAGGGCAATGGCAGGGGATTGGACATAATCCATTGGGAGCTATCTCAGCAATTGCCCTGCTGATTGCCGTGGGTGCGCAAGTCGGTACTGGCTTGTTTGCCAATGACGACATCGCTTTTGAAGGTCCTTTTTTTAATTTTATCGATAAGCCCTTTAGCGATAAATTGACCAGTTGGCACAACACCACATTCAACGTGTTGTTAGCGTTGATTGTGCTGCATTTAGTCGCCATCTTTTTTTATCGCTGGATTAAAAAAACCAATCTGGTTGTGCCTATGCTGACAGGTAAAAAACAGATTCCTGTTGCCTTGGCTGAATCCATCACTACCAGCCATGCCAATGGCGCGGCGCGTTTTATTTTATCAATCGTTATTTCTAGCACAGTAGTGTGGGGTGTTTCGGATGGAATAGCGCGTTTGTATTCGCCTCAAAGTCAACAAGCGTCAAAAACTGCGCCAACCACACAAGCTAGTGCTAGTTTTTAAATCATAACTATTCTATAACTGTTAACGAAGGAACTAAAAAAATGAAAAAAAATTTAACACTTGCCGTATTGCTAACTGCTACCGCAACAGCCGTATTTGCAGGACCTATTGAAGAACAAATCAGATTTAGACAATCTGCTTATTCTTTTGCGGCATGGAATGTTCAAAAAATCAAAAACCAAGTTGTGGATCACCCAGAAACATTTAATAAAGATAATGTTGCGGCGGCGGCGAATGCCATTGCAGCCGTTGCTAATTCTGGATTAGGTGCGTTATACGGTGAAGGTACAGATCACGGCGTAGGCTGGAAAGAAACTCGTCTGAAACCTGAATTTTTTCAGAGAAAAGATGAAGCCATTAAAGTTGCCAATGTCTTCAACGAAGCCGCCAATGAATTGGCAAAAGTTGCCGCAACAGGTGATGCTGCTGCAATCAAAACCCAATTTTCTAAAGTGACTGAATCGTGCAAAGGTTGCCACGATTTGATTCGCATCAAAGAATAAAATCGTATTTTTAGCCTAATCTAAACGGATAACATCCCTTTAAGGGATGTTATCCGTAATTCCCAGACTTTCCTTTTGAGTATCACAATTCACTGTGATCTACTGCATCAAAACTCCCCGTCAAAAATTCCACCATTGTAGAGACTTTAGGTATTCGTTTTGCTGAATATTTATTCGTCGCACAACATATACGTTCGGCTTATTGCTATCTGTTTATCTAGGGACATAGCCTGATGATGAGCTGCTGTTTTTCCAGCATCTTGATTTTTATCAGACGTGAAATAGTCAATAAACCGCGTTGAATGTGACAACAGAAAATAGTGAATTATTCAAAATAATCAGTGTGTTATATGCTTAATATTTCGATGTCATGGTTATTATCTTGGCTTTGGCATGATAACTGCTTTTCCTCTAAGCAGATATATCATGATTACGCGCATTCTGTGTGTGTTTAATAGTAACTAAAGAGAATAACTATGAATAAATCGTCGAAACTGCTGCTGCTATTGTTAATTTTAGCTACACCTGTTGCCTTTGGTGCTGATGCTGAACCTGTTAAAGAAACACCAGCCTCAGCACCCGCTTACAAACCTAAATCTACCCAAATTAACCGTGCTGAATTAGATGCTTTGCTGACTAAACCCAATGACATACTCATTATCGATTTACGCCGTCCCGATGAACTGACCACAATTGGTGGTTTTCCTGTTTATCTAAGTATTCAAGCCGATCAACTTGAAAAAAGTCTGGAATTCATTCCTAAAGACAGAGCCATTATCACGGTCTCAAATCATTCTGGACGTTCTGGTAAATCAGCGGATTTATTAGCCGAAAAAGGTTTTAAAGTTGCTGGTTATGTCGGTGCGCAATACTACGAAGAACAAGGCGGCAAGCTGACTAAAATCGCAGTCCCTGCTCCAAAACCTGCTGAGGCTTTAAAAGCTGAGGTAGCGAAACCAGAGGCAGTAAAACCAGTGGTAAATAACACCCCTAGTTTTTAAAGCCATGCTAACCAAGGTCTTAAAAGCTTTTATTTTTGGAGGACATCAATGAAAAAGAAACTTTATCTCGCAGTAATGTGCGCTCTTGCTGGCACGATGGTAGCAGAAGCAGGATCAGCCGCTGTCGATTTGTTTAACAATCCAGTCGGTGCAATAGGTGTGCAATCAGCCGCGCCAGCAGTTAGCGCACCACCCGCTGTGCCAGCCGTTTCTGATGCTCAAGCAAAACCAGAAATAGATGAGCAAGCAAAAGTGCAAGGCTTAGCCACAACAATATTGGAAAAAGCGAAAGCACGTCAGGCGGAAGTGTTAGCACAGTTACAGACACCAGTACCAGCTTCACAACAAACAACAGCGCAAGCCCCACAACAAGCACAACAAGCACAACAAGCACAACAAGCACAAACAGCAACTCCAGCGGCTGCGGATAATAAACCAGTGGTTGCTGAAGTCGCACAAGAGCCTAAAAAACTGTGGTCATATCTACCCGTTAAAACGCCCGTTGAACCAACTGTTAATAACAAAACTTGGGTACGCACACCGATTGATGCGTTTGTACTTGCGCCTATAGAAGCCAAGGGACTGACTCCATCGCCTGATGCTGATCGCACCGCTTTTATACGCCGCGCAACACTGGACGTATGGGGAGTTATTCCGACACCCGAAGAAGTGGCGGCTTTTGTCAATGACACCTCGTCAGATGCTTACGAAAAGCTTGCAGATAGACTATTAGCATCCAGCAAATACGGTGAGCGTCAAGCACGGCGTTGGTTAGATTTAGCTCGCTATGCCGATAGCACAGGTTTTCAAAATGATGGTACACGCCCTAATTTCTGGCGTTATCGTGATTATGTCATCAACGCATTTAACGCCGATAAACCTTATTCACAATTTATTCAAGAGCAAATTGCGGGTGATGAGATATTAGCAGATAAGCAGGAAGGTTTAGTTGCCACTGGTTTCTTGGCAGGTTTTCCAGATAACAGCAACTCGCGTGACTTGGTGCAACGTAAATATCAAATCACTACCGATATGACTGATACAGTCGGCAAGGTGATGTTAGGTCAAACTGTAGAGTGTGCAAGATGCCACAATCACAAGTTCGACAAAATTAGCCAAAAAGATTATTACTCACTGCAATCGTTCTTTGCCAACACCAGCGCGGTTGACAATATCCCCGCTTATAAAGGTGCTTTAGAACGTAAATATGAAGCGGAATGGGCTAAATGGGAAGAAGCAACCAAAGAGATTCGTGAAAAACAAAAAGCGATTCTTGATCCTTATAGAGAAGTCGCACTCAAATATCATAATGAACGTTATTTGACCGATAGCAGAGAATCTATTTTCAAGCCTAAAAATGAATGGAATGCGCATGATCGTTGGGTGAATCATCGTTTGACTAACGTTACTGAGCAAGATGATTTGGTATCTTACCTTCGTGATGCCAGTGTTAGCACTGATAGTAAAGGCTATACGCCAGAAATCGCATTAAAGGCTCAGGAATATAAGGAACTTACCGAAGAACTGAAAAAATATGATGATCTCAAACCGACTGCGGGCGCAGCGACTATTTCAGGAGTCAGTGAATTAGGGCATTCAGACGCGCCGCCTTCTTATGTATTTTTTGGCGGTGATCACGAACGTAAGCTTGAAGAAGTTCAACCTGCATTTCCAGAAGCGATTACCAGTGAAAAACCTGCGATAACGCCCACACCCTTTTCGTCTGGACGTAGAACGGCTCTGGCAAAATGGATAGCGAGCGATACCAATCCGCTCACGGCAAGAGTCTATGCCAATCGGGTATGGGAACAATATTTCGGACGCGGTATCGTCGAAACTGTCAGTGATTTTGGTAAAGCTGGTCAAAGACCTACCAATCCTGAGTTGCTGGACTATTTAGCTTCTACGTTTGTCAAAGACGGCTGGAGTGTAAAAAAACTGCACCGTGAGATTTTATTATCCAGCGTTTATCGTCAATCGTCTGACCATCGTGAAGAGATTGTTAAAGCCGATAATGAAAATAAATTGTTAGCGGTATTCCCACGCAAACGTTTAGAAGCCGAAGAAATTCGTGATTCTTTACTGGTTGCCGCAGGAAAATTAGAAGACAAAGTAGGCGGGCCTAGCGTATTCCCACCTATCCCCGCCAATTTAGGGGCAACACCTGCGCAATGGAAAGTCTCAAAAGATAAGAAAGATCAGAACCGTCGTAGTTTGTACATTTTTACCCGTCGCAGTCTGCCTTATCCGATGCTTGCTACGTTTGATATGGCAACGGCACAAGAAGCACACAGCAAACGTGATGTCACCACGACTCCACTGCAATCGCTCGCACTGTTTAATAGTGACGTGGTATTCGGTTGGTCACAAGCCTTGGCTGGCAGAGTCATTAATGAAGCGGGTTCTGATGAAACAGCTCAGTTAGATAGACTCTATGAAATCTTGTTTTCTCGTAAAGCAACTGATTCAGAAAAAGAAACCTTAAAAAAGTTTTTAGATAATCATGAAAAAGTCGTTAGAGAAAAAACAGCAGAAGGTAAATTTGCCATCAGCATACCAACTGGCTTGAAAGAAAATAAATTAGACCCGATACGCGCCGCTGCTTTTGTTGATTTGGTACATACCGTAGCAAATTCAAACGAATTTATCTATCGCTTCTAATGATAAACAAACATTACTAATAGGAAACATCATGAACAATAAATCGCGTAGAGACTTTTTAGTCAAATCAGGATTGGGTCTAGGTGGACTGGCGTTGGGTGGAATGCTACCTGGTGGTGGCTTTATGTCAGCAGCATTCGCGGCTGAATTAGAAGATCCGCTTGCGCCTAAACAGCCACATTTTGCTGCTAAAGTTAAATCGGTTATCTGGTTACACATGGATGGTGCGCCCAGCACCATCGACTTGTACGATTACAAACCTGATTTAATAAAACTGCAAGGGCAAGAAGTTCCCGCTTCTTTTCTGAAAGGCATTAAAACCAGTACCCAAGGCGGTGTCGGCAAGCTATATGCCTCTAACAGAACATGGAAACAATACGGCGAAAGTGGCGCATGGTTTTCTGATTTGTTACCAAATGTAGCTAAGCACGCTGACAAACTTGCGTTTATAAAATCCAGTGTGACCGTTGGTGCAACGCACGATATTTCAATTCTCAAATTGAATACTGGGGGTTTAAATCCTGGTCGCCCGTCTTTGGGTGCTTGGATACATTACGCATTAGGGACAGCTAACCCTGATTTACCTGCTTACGTTGTGCTTTACAATGGAAAAAGAGAACCGACTGGCGGTTCAGTCAACTGGAGTTCTGGTTTTCTACCAGCGGTTTATCAAGGTACCGCTTTCCGTCCTGGTGATTCCCCGATTCTTTATTTGGACAGACCTGAGACCGAAGCAGCGGCGCAACAAGGTGATAACCTGAATCTGCTCAAACTATTGAATGAAAGAAAAGACGCGCAATACCCAGGTGATACCGAATTGCAAGCGCGTGTTAGATCTTACGAACTCGCATCTCGTATGCAATCTACTGCACCTGAGGCGGTTGATCTGAGTAAAGAAAGTGACAGCATTAAAGAACAATACGGCTTGAATGACGATGCGACCAAAGGTTACGGCACTAGCTTGTTACGCGCTAGACGATTAGTTGAACGTGGTGTACGTTTTATTCAAGTGGTTTCAGGTCCAACTGATGTCGGTGGCGATAGCAGAAATTGGGATGCGCATACCAATCTCGAAGAAAATCATAGTAAACACGCTAAAGCCGTCGATAAACCGATTGCTGCTCTGCTGGCTGATTTAAAAGAGCGTGGATTACTGGATACAACCTTGGTTGTGTGGACTTCTGAGTTTGGTCGCACCTCTTATGGTCAAAGTGGTACGGGGCGCGATCACAATGCGTGGGGCTATACTCAATGGCTTGCAGGTGGAGGAGTCAATGCAGGTACAACTTATGGCGCGACTGATGAAATCGGTTTGCAAGTCGCTGATAAAAGTCTGGGGGTTGATACTTATGATTTACACGCGACTGTTCTCAATCAGATGGGATTGGATCATTTAAAATTAATCTATAAATATCAAGGGCGTTCAGAACGTCCCACCGTTGTTTATGGCAAGGTTATCAAAGAACTTATTGCCTAAGTCTTAAATGGCGTACAAACCCTGTCCTGAGTTTATCGAAGGAAGTTTATCGAGGGACTAGGTTTGTACGCCTGAAAAACATGGCGGTCTGGAAACCGCCTTTTAAGGATCAAAATAATATGCGTCACATAATTAACCTTTGCGGCATTATTTTCGTGCTGACAAGTAGCATGGTCTATGCAGAAGCCGCATTCGATTTTGAAACATTGATGGAAGCAATAGACACCAATTCTCATAACCTGCAAGGCAATATTGCCAGCAAAGATGCCAATGCCACCATTGCACTGGCTAAAAAAATGCAGGATGACTTCAAACTGGTTGAAGGTTTCTTTGAAAAACGCGGCAATGCGGCTGATGCGGTAGAAGATGCCAAAAAATACGAAAATCTGGCTGCCGACATTATCAAATTTACCGAAGCCAATGATTTTGAAACCGCCTCAAACAAGGCAATTGAAATCTCCAGTGCTTGCGATCAGGCTTGTCACGATACCTATAAACCACTTTAAACCCACTATTTTAAGAGTACAACTATGAAACGTTTTTTACTAGGCTGCCTGTTATCGAGTGCAATCACAATGCCTGCTGTTGCCGCGCTAAAAGCAGGCGATACCGCACCTGAATTTCAAACCCAAGCCTCTTTGGCGGGTAAAGCATTCAGTTATTCGCTGAAAGAATCGCTACAAAAAGGCGCGGTGGTCGTCTACTTTTACCCATCGGCTTATACAGGTGGCTGTAACATTCAAGCCCATACTTTTGCCGAAAATATCGATAAATTTACTGCCGCTGGCGCAACGATTATCGGTGTTTCCTTAGACAGTATTGAACGATTAAACGATTTTTCCGCTGATCCTGCTTATTGTGCAGGTAAAGTAGCCGTTGCTTCTGATGCTGATGGTGCTATCGCCAAATCTTACGATTTAGTCGTTAAAGACCCAGCGGAAGGCAAAAAAGATTCACGCGGTGTTGATATTACTCATGGTTTTGCTGAACGTACCACATTTATTGTTACCCCTGATGGCAAAATTGTCGAAACCGTGAGCGGTCTAAAACCTGCTGAAAATGTTGCAAAAGCACTTGAAACCGTTCAAAAACTGGCGGCTGATAAACAGTCGGCGAAATAAGCTTTGTGGCGCGAACACGCATGGATGCAAAATGTTGGAAGAGGTATTTTTTGCTAACTATCAGCACTTTCGCGCTTATCACCTCAATCAAAACTATGGCGGCAGAAAGCAGTGTAGAAGCCAATATGCAACATATTGGCAGTGGTAATCCAATTATCGGCAAACAGAAATCTGACTCTGGACGCTGTCAGGAATGTCATGGTGTCGATGGTATCAGTAGCAATCCCAAGATTCCCAATCATGCAGGGCAGTATGCGGGTTATCTGATTAAACAACTGAACAATTTTCAGTCGGGTGAACGTAAGCACGAAGTCATGACGATTATGGCGGAAGATTTAACTGCCTCTGATATAACTGATATTGCCGCTTATTTTGCCAGTCAAAAAGTGATGCAGGGTGACGGCGATGGTGATAATTCAGTCGGCAACAATCTGTTTGTCAATGGCGATAAGGCTAGAGATATTCCCGCTTGTGCCAGTTGTCATGGCGACAAGGGCAAAGGCAGGGTTGCTGACAATGTGACTTACCCTGTGATTGGTGGGCAACGTAGAATTTATTTGCGTACCCAATTGATTAATTGGAAGTTAGGCGAACGCACTAACAGTTCAAACGAGGTTATGAATAAAATTGCCAAACAGCTCAGTGATGATGAAATTGATGCGTTGGTTAATTATATTTCTGGGCTTTAAAAACTGAGTTCATTCATGATTTGACTACTCGACAAGCTCACAGCTCACCACCAATAAAATCCATTGAATCCAAGATTTATTAATGTAAAAGAATTGAAAAGGTATAGACACATGAATCAATATTTTCAATTAACCGCTCCACCATTATCTGGTTTTTATAAAAAAACCACCAAATCTTTGAATTGGCTACTGTATCAAGTCCATCGTTGGCTAGGTATCGTACTGGCGTTATTCATGTTTTTTTGGTTTTTTACGGGTTTGGTGATTATGTACTCTACACCGACCACACAAAATCGCAGTCAACAACTGGCTCACGCCGAATCTTTAGCTCCTGAAGTCGGTTGGCTTAGTTTGGGTGTAGCGTGGGATATGAGTGCCGAACAACGTAAAGAAGCCGCCGCTAAACATAAACCCAAAGCAGAAGGTATGGCAATGAGTGGTCAAGCTAATAAAGCCGAAGCTCAGGCTAACAAAGCTAAAGAAGAAAAACCTGTTAGCATTGCCGATGCCCGTTTGGTGCGTAGTGCAGATGAACCAGTGTGGCTAGTAGAAGATAGTCAAGGTCAGCATTTCGCCTTGTCTGCACTTGATGGCACACTGCGCGAAACCACACCTGAACTAGCCGTTAAAATTGCACAAAACTGGTTTAATACTGAAAATAGTCGTGAGCCTGTTAATGCCAGTTATGTAGAGACCGTCGATAAAACCATTATTCTACGAAATCAGGATGCCTTAAGCCCATTTCATCGAATCGCTGTCAATGACGGAAATGAATTACTGATTTCAGCACGCACGGGCGAAGTGCTACACGCTTCCAGCCGTGTGGATCGGGCTTTCTATTGGGCGGGGAATTGGCTACATTTATTGAAACCTTTAGATTCTATGGGTCTAGGTAACATTCGTAGCGATGTACAAATGTGGTTAGGTTTATTTGCCACCATAGCAACCTTGACGGGTTTGATTATTGGCTGGTTACGCTGGCGACCTAGCTTTACGGGTAAGCCTACTTATTCACAAGGACGCACTCAACCTTACCGTGAATTCTGGTTTAAGTGGCATTTTTGGAGCGGTTTAATCGGTGGTACAGTGGTGCTATTTTGGGCGTTCAGCGGTTTTCTCGATACCAATCCTAAAAAAATATTTTCGCAGGCTAATCCTACTAAACAAGAACTGGCTCGCTATTCGGGTAATCAACTGCCAGACGTTATGCGACAGTGGCAACCTGTTCTGCCTATTTTATTGGCTACAGGTGTTGACGGTGCTGATATTGTCGAACTGGGCTGGAAACGACTGGGCGATGATACCGTACTGCTGGCGTTTATGCGTGACGGGCAACGTCTTCCACAAGCTCTAGACAATACGACTACGCAATTCAGCGAAGCGGCATTACTAGCGGCTGTAAAGCGTGTAGCGGGTAAGACCCCAGTGGAGTCTCAGCAAGTTCTGACTGAATACGACAACTACTACTATCCTAGACATCATCAAAATTTAGTGGAAAAACCACTACCCGTGCTGTTGGTGACACTGGCTGATGACGCAGGAACGCGTTTTTATCTTGATCCACAAGACGGAAAACTGCTTGCGAAGCTGGATAAAAGCGGGCGAGTATTACGCTGGTTATACTCTGGTTTACATCACTGGGATTTTGGTTGGCTGTATTATCGACCAATATGGGACATCTGGATGCTAATCTGGGTATCATTTGGGCTAGTGCTGGGTACAAGTTCGCTGGTAGTTGGCTGGCGACGCTTGAAACAAACATTTGTTCCTAAAAAATCGTCACGCTCTACGAGATCTATACCAAGTACGAGTTCAGCACTAAGTACCAGTTCATTAGTAATTCGTTTGAAACAAACCATTAGCCCTAAAAAATCTTCACGTTTTAAAAAAGAGGACGTTCGCAAGTCTGAGACTGAGGAAATTATTGGGAAAAGGTATCGATAGGCTTTCAGCTCCGTAGATACTATCTCTCCAAATCAATCGCAAGCGACTTTTAAGTCGTTTGTGGTTGATAGGGTTTCTGGTGTTGGGTGAATTTGGGGTTTGAAGTCCAAATGGACGAAAACGTACGCTAAGTAAAATGTCATTGAACCTTTGACATCCTTAACGTGGTTTATATTACGAATTCCCCCCTACCGCCCCCCCCATATGCGCCAACTTAAGCCCTAAGTCCTTGATAAAATGAGGAAGAGAC
>JBAXNR010000031.1:0-36195 GCA_037133675.1 Methylococcales bacterium | reverse complement strand
CCAAAATACCGCTTGGTTATAATCCTGAGCTACGCCTGCACCATCCATGTACATAGCTCCTAAATTGTATTGTCCCCAAGCATACCCTTGTTCTGCTGCTTTGTTATACCAATACAGTGCTTGGTTATAGTTTTTGGCTATGCCTACACCATTTTCGTACATAAGCCCTAAACGGGATTGCGCTCTTGCTAATCCTTGTTCAGCGGCTTTACGAAACCAAACCACAGCTTGAGCTTCGTCTTTTGTGACACCTTGACCGTTTGCATACATAAACCCTAAATTAGCTTGTGCGTCCGCATACCCTAGTTCAGCGGCTTTACGAAACCAAACCACAGCTTGAGCTTTGTCTTTTGCGACACCTAGACCATCTGCATAATACATAACCCCTAAACTAAATTGGGCGGTTGCATCCCCTTGTTCGGCGGCTTTGCGATACCAAACTATTGCTTGAGCTTCATCTTTTGCAACACCTCGACCATTGGCATACATAAACCCTAAAAAAGTTTGTGCATTCGCATCCCCTTGTTCAGCTAAACCTTGATAAAGTGAAAAAGCTTCGGCATACCGACCTTGTTTGTATAAGTCATTAGCGCGTTGTGGTATATCTTGTGGCGTAGCTGTTTGTGGGACACTTTGCGCTGGTACGGATGTTACCGTAGAGGGAGGAATATTAGTTGTGGGCGTACTTTCTGGTTTTATATAAAAAATCCAGATACAGACAACCAATGCAACAGAACAAATACCAATAACCGCCCAATCAAAAGCAGTCCAGTTATTTATCAATTTTTGTTTCTGTTGATGTTTATTGGCACGTTCACGCTCAATGCGTTCATCTTCCATTTGTTGCTGCCGCTGTTTTTCTTTGCGTTCAAGTTCCATTTGGCTAAACAACTCTGCATATCGAAACTTAATGTAAAGACTTTTAGCGACTTCTTTGTCGCCATTGGCTTCGGCAAACGCTCTGGTTGCAAGTCCTTTTTTGTACTCTTTGCGATCCATTTCTTCGGCAATTATTTCGTATAGTTGACTTGAAGGTATAGATTCGGTTTTTTCGCTTGTAGTTTGTGGTTTCGTCTTTTTCCAATCGGTATTTATATATTTTTGAGGTGTTTCCTTTTTAAACCAGTGGGTATATACGGCGAAAATGATGGCTAAAACAATCAACAGGTAGAAGATGAATTCAACGCCAGTCGGAGCTTTGTTAATAATCTTGTGATCTACGAAAGCAGGGATAGCGATAGATAGAACAATACCAACAACTGGCAAACTACCAAAAACCCAAATTACCCATGTATTAACACCGCCTTTTTTGCGTAAAAACTCAATAAGTTGTGCCTCATATTTGATGGTAAGTTGTGCCGCTGCAATCTTCTTTTTAACACTGTGATGGTAAAGTGAATCGGCAAAAATCCCGAAAATTATAGACGACACGAGAAATATCAGTGAAGACTCAGGCACGGCTTTTTCAAGAAGTTTGGCAGTTGCCGCAATACCCCAAAAAACAAAAAACCACCCGTACATTTTTCGATACAATGCCCACAAACCACTGAAAAACCAAGCACACAAGTTCCAGCTTGATTGTAGCCCTGACGGTTGTTGGTCAAACTTCTGGAATTTTGAAAGATAGTAGGCACTATTTTTCTCACCTAACACCGCTTCGTACAATTTTTCTGCATTTGTATATTTTTTAGGTGCTTCATCTTCGCTTGGTTTATTATTTTCTCTACGCAAAATAGCGTATGAAAGTGCCATAGCACCATAAAGTATTCCCGATCCTAAAATGTGTGGCTGTGGTTTGTAGGGTATATTATATTTCTGATAGATATTCTTTTGCGCGTCATCTCTTTGAATATTGATAAGGACAGAAAAACCAATAAAAATGGGGAGTAATATTGCAATAAGAAGCCATCTTTTTTTGATAGGTTCTCTTACAATTAAATATCGTATAGCTATTGGAATTGAAATGTATAAGAGAAAATTGACTAGAGCATTAATGACATAATCCATATTAAACAACCACCAATATAAATTTAACTGAACGGGTTATTCAGCCCACCCCGAATATTTGAATTCCGACATGATTCACAACATACCAAAAAAGGATGTGGGTTTGTATTTACTCGCTATTTCCAGCAATTTGTTACGCCATTAACAACTTGACACCATTGACCGATAGATGGGACATATTGCGGATCAGTGTTTACAGGTTGTTGCTGCTGTGGTTGCTGTTGTTGTCCACCATTACACTGTGCATTGTACGCCTGAATAGCATACTTGCGCTGGAGTGCTGAACTCATGTCTGACGTACTACCTTGCATTTGTGCGGCAAGTTCATTGCAATCAACGGCAAAAACTGGCATTGATACCAGTGTTAATATTGCGATTAAAAATAACTTTTTCATTTTGTGATTCCTAAAAATAATTGAGTGAACCCGAAGTCTAACAGAATATAAGTAAAGATACTTGCAGTCAGTCTTGTAGTTAAATTTATAGGCAAAAATCACACAGGCGCGGGTGATATGCTACATAACATTGTCGTGATATTATCGTGCTTTCACTTGACGGTACAATAAGAAATGACCACTAACACACGCCTGACATTCAACAAGCGGTTAATCCTTGATGCTTTAACCGTTGATATGGATAGTCCACCGCCTCATTCTGCCAATACAGTTTTTTACATTCTCGAAACCGCTTTTGATTTGAAGTGGTCAGGCATTTATGAGGGTATGAAAACCAAGCCAAACGTAAACCAGATAAGACGCACCTTAAGAAGCATGGCTAATGAGGGCTTGATCGTATGCAATCGCACTAAACAACAATGGTTTGATAGTTCGAGTTGCAAACTGCCCTATTGGGAACTGGAATGGCAGTTAAGCACCGATGTTTATCACAATGCCTTAATAACAGAATGCCAGACGGTTTACAGGAAAGTGGACAAGGCAAAACACGGCGTTAATATGTTCGGCGGCGTGTTCGATATGGGATTACCCGCCAATGAAGTTAAGCCATTAATGAACAGAGTTAAGGCATTGATGCAAAAAAACCACCCTGATAAAGCGACAGGCTATGAATTTGAGTTTAAACAAATGAAACAATGTAGCGACTGGATTAAATCAGGCATTCCATTACCCACACCAACACACACTGCGGGCGATAAGGTAAAAACCACGCTAACATTCCCAAAGTAGACAAAAGCACGGCTAAGTCTTACCAACAAGCCTAAGCATTAACGCGGTTATGATGGTTATTTGTAGCAATCCCACACCAACAATCCACCGTATTAAATCGGCTTTTATTTCAGATATTTTTAATTCAAGCCCTAATTCTAACTCCTTCAAATCTCGCTTTGTGGCTAAGTCTTCTAACTCATAATCATGCTTAGCCTGTTCTAAAGTGTTTAACATGGTAGTTTTTTGCAAGTCGGTAATTAATTCGGCTTGTTCCTCACTAAAACCAACGCCTTTAAGCTTTTTAACAAAATCGTGCGTATCGAAAGTCAAAGTAGTCATTATTTAGCCTATCTGAGTGAGAGTTAAAAGCACCACTTTTTACCGCACAATTGCGGTTTATTGTAGTGATTTTTTTTCAACTGCAACGAGAGTGCAACATGAGAGGATTTTTAAAATTTTTTGATTATGTAACTTATTGATTTTTATGGTGGCGATAGGTGGATTTGAACCACCGACCCCGGGGTTATGAATCCCGTGCTCTAACCAACTGAGCTATATCGCCATTTTGTGGGGCTTTGTAAAGAGCGGGGATTATAGATACCCGCTCTTGATTTGTCAAACGTTGAATCGAAAGTGCATCACATCGCCGTCTTTTACGATGTAATCTTTGCCTTCTAATCGCCATTTTCCTGCGTCTTTTGCACCTTGTTCACCTTTGTAGGTGATAAAGTCTTGGTAGGAAATAACTTCGGCACGAATAAAGCCTTTTTCAAAGTCACTGTGTATTACACCAGCGGCTTGTGGGGCGGTTGCACCGACATGAATTGTCCATGCTCTGACTTCTTTTACGCCCGCAGTAAAGTAGGTTGCTAAGTTGAGTAATTTATAACCTGCTCTGACCACGCGATTTAAGCCTGCTTCTTCTAAGCCTAAGTCATCGAGAAATTCTTTTTTCTCTTCATCATCTAACTGGGAAATTTCGGCTTCAATAGCGGCACATATAGGGACAACCATTGAGCCTTCTTTGGCAGCAAATTCGCGGACGCTATCGAGCATTGGATTATTTTCAAAACCATCATCTTGAACATTAGCGATGTACATAGTGGGTTTGAGGGTCATTAAGCACAGGTCTTTAAAAAGGTCGGTTTCTTCTTCGGTTAACCCCATTGTGCGTACAGGATCGCCTGCTTCCAGTTGTGTTAACACGCGTTCTAATACCAATTTTTTGGCTTGTTCGTCTTTGTTACCTGTTCTGGCAATTTTGCTACAGCGTAATAAAGCTTTTTCCACCGATGCCATATCCGCTAACGCCAATTCGATATTGATGGTTTCAATATCGGACAATGGATCAATTTTGTTTGCAACGTGAATCACATTGTCATCTTCAAAACAGCGAACCACATGAGCAATCGCATCCGTTTCCCTAATATTGGCTAAAAATTTATTGCCCAAACCTTCACCTTTAGACGCGCCTGCAACCAAGCCTGCTATATCAACAAATTCAATGGTGGTGGGTAATATGCGTTCAGGTTTGACGATTTCTGCCAGCTTGTCCATACGCGCATCTGGCACAGGCACAACACCGACATTGGGATCAATGGTACAGAAAGGATAATTTTCAGCGGCGATTTTTGCCCGTGTTAAGGCGTTAAACAACGTTGATTTACCGACATTGGGTAAACCAACAATTCCACAATACAGTGCCATCTATGTGTCTCTTAAAAGTTTTAAATAAAGCGCAATTATACAGGTTATTGGTTGTGTCGCTGATTGATTGCCGCCGCAGGTTGGATTGCCCAAAAACACTCACTTAAATCAACGTATTGAAAACGGTTTTTTTGCCGCACGCTTTTGTCGCCAACGTATAAACCCCGTTACATACAACACGGCAGGAATAAAACCGCTGATAAAAATTATCCAACGTCCTGTTAGCCCTGCAATTTCGCCACTGTGTAAAGGATGTAGCCAAGTAATAAAGCTATCACCTGCACTGCTTTGTCTGGCATCTTTATGTGCTAAAACTTGTCCTGTGTACTGCTCTATCCACACCATTGTTTTAGGAAACCGCAGGCTGGGTTCGCCTGTTTGATACAGCATAATGCGATAACTACCTATTGCATTATTGGGCGTTTCTATCCACCGTAGTTGTGCATGTGGATACTGTTGTACGGCAATATTAACGGCTTCATCAACGCTGATACGCGCTTTATTTTGTGGTTTCGATGCGACTTTGGGCATTTCATAAAGAGGCGAAACGCGGTTAATTAATGGGTTAAAGGTATCGGGTAATTCTAAAAGAATCCCTGTCAGCACCAGCAATAATAACAACACTAAGCCATAAACACCGTTGAGTTTATGTACGTCAAAAATTAACCGCGCATAGCTGCTATGGCGTTTAAGCGTTAAGGCTGTACGCCATTTGTTGGGCGAGGGTAGCCATAAATACACGCCTGTGAGTAACAAAACAAGCAATACGCCACCAATAATACTCATGATGAGCTTGCCTGTTTTGTCCAATAACAAGGTGTAATGTAAATCATACAGCCATGTCATGAGCGTTTGCCCCCAAAAGCGACTGCTGACCACGTCGGCGGTATAAGGATTTAGCCACACCATATAAGGGGCAAAGTGCAGGTGTTTGGTTTCTTCGGGTTTGTAATACCGTGCAACTGCCATTGCCTGTTCATCGCGTGGCAGTTCAATTCGCCACGCGCCAGTGCGTTCAGGATGTGCTTGGTTTAAGGCTTGTAGCCACGTTTCATAAGGTTGTTTAGGCTGTTGTGTGGTATCAACAGAAATCTGTAAAACGGGATTTAAGCATTCATCTATTTCGACATAAAACACCAAAAGACTGCCTGTCAGACCAGCCAGTACGAAAACTAGCCCAACAGATAATCCTAGATATAGATGAAAATTAAGCCACACCCGCCGCCACTGATGACTGCGCGAGTTTTGTATGTTCGTTATGAGCATTTATTTTAAATCGTAGTTGACACTAATCGCGCCATAAACTGCTCTGCCATCACCTGGTGAATGCAAGGTTTGTGTGCCATCATCCCAGACATATTCCCAATAAGTATTGGTCAGGTTTTTGACTTGAAGTTGTAATTCGACCATTTTATGGACTTTGTAACTCAGGTCTAAATTCAACAACGCATATTCGCCGACTTTGTTACGCTTATTGGCTTCATCTGGATAATAAGCACCCTGCCCTGTTGTCCATAATGATGATTTAAACTTTGGTGTGAATTGATAATCTATCCCTGCTGAAAACAGATAATTGGGCGTATGGTCAATCGCATTACCTTTGAATTGTGGTGTGGTAGGTGATGGTGTTTTGATAATGGCTTCTTGCAGTGAAAACGTTGTCCAAACGCTTAACGGATCAATTGGAGAAACTTTTACTTCTATATCCACGCCTTGTCTATCAGTCGCGCCAATATTGGTGGAATCGCCATTTGGACTGTTTAATTGTTTGCGCCATTCATTAGTCGCTGATTGTTGCCAGTAAGCGACCCGACCTTCAGCCCATTTCACAGGCTGGACTTTAACTCCCACTTCCCATCCATCGTTAATTGACGGAGCTAAGTCGGTTGCCGTGGATGATATTTTATAAGAAGCAGACCCCGTCGCCACTTGAAACGTTCTACCCCAGTTGCCATATAAGCTATAACCCTCAATCGGCGTAATCACTGCGCCGATTTTAGGTTGCCAAATACTGCCATAATTATTGATTGCCGCCAGATTGCCAGTGGCGCGGTTAGCAAAATTACCCTGAATGCTGTCAACACGAAACCCTGGAGTGACTCTTAACCATTTAAACGGCTGTATCATCGCTTGCATATAGCCGCCATAATCCACAAAATCAAACGCTTGAGCGCGGGTTTGTGAGGTGCGCGTGCGGTTTTTGGTAAGATAACGATAACTTTGATTATCCTGATATTGAAAGTCAAAACCTGATTCCAGAGAAAAATCATCTAACCATGAAATATCTGGGCGATAGGTTAAAGAGGTCATCGCGCCATATTGCAACTCTCGTGTCAGACGTTCTTGTTGCGCAACCGCAGAACTAAAAGTCACCCAACGTTTATCATCAAAAGAATTGCCATACACTTTGGTTGACCAAAACAAATCATCAGTGATATTCACATCCAAGTGACCGCTTAACTGCCCTGTTTGCCGTTTATCGCCATCGGTTGCGTTATGCGGCATAGATTGCAATTTATTCATGCGTGTTTGGGCTTCTGTCAGATAACCTGGTTCATCGGCACTTGCATCACTCCAACGGGCGATGAGACCTACTTTATACTTGCCACTTTCTGGCGTATAAAACCATTTACCTGAAAAACTTTTTTTATCAGAATCGGCATGATCCCGATAACCATCGGTGCTGATGTAGTTAATGCTGTAATTTTGGGAAAAACCACCTGTTTCATAACCCACGCCCGATTGAATTTGCGGCGTATTGAAACCGCCATAACTAACCCGCGCTTTCGCATAATTACCGCCCTGATAAGTGTTAATCGTGGCATCACCTGCAATGGCGTGTAAGCCATAACGCGGATCGTTTGTACCGCGTACTACTTCAATAGATTCTATGTCCATTGGAAAAATAGCATCAATAAACGGCATATTGCCATCATTGGTATTACTGGGAATACCATCAATCAGCAATTTCACCCCATTAATATTGCCTTCGCCATTGAACGCTCGAAAAGAAAATTTACCTGTGGTTGTGCCTTGATTAAATTGGGTAATCTGCACACCTGGCATACGATGAAATAAATCATAACTGGTCAATACGTTTTGATTTTCGATTTTATCGGCATTCATAATATCGACCGAACTTAAAATATCACGGCTTTGTAATTTGCCAGAAGGCGTGCGGGTGTCCGTTACTTCCATTGTACCTAGCTCAAAAACTGAATTATCTTGCGGAGCGGGTTTATTTTTATCGGCTGCTTGTGCCGACATTGATAATACCCCACACCCCCCTGTCAGCAACATGGCAATCGCCATAGATAAGTGATTTTTTTGATAAGGCTTATTTTTTAAAGGCACGAACACACTCCATTATTTTAAGGATAAAGGGATATGTACAGCAAAAGAAGTGCCATAAAAAAATCATTAATAATCATTTAGTTATGTTTTTAAAAAAACAAACTGTGTTATTTGACGTATTTTTAAGATAAAAATATATCATTTAACCTTATATCATAAGATGAATTGAAATAAGAAGCTTATCAGTTGTAAAACTACGTTAGGGCGTGAAACTTTCGGATAAATTTACAATATGCCGAGGCGGCACGATAGAGTAGACTGCCGAAGAAAGCCCTTTTCATTTATTTGCACAAACTTATTTATTTTTGCGTACCGCGTCTAGGATCAAACGCATCCTGCACTGTATCAGCAAATAAATTAGCCTCCAACACTAGGGCAAACATAAACACAAAGCAGCAGTTAATGACCACCAGATAATAGGTTCACGCGCCATTTCCAGCCAATCATATTGCCGCGATCAATCTCGTCTTTACCATCATAAATTCGCGCTGAATTAGATGCTATAGCTGAGGCAGTATTTGTGATTTAAAAAGCGTTCGCGCTGAACTCGTCGAAGCGTGAATGTGGTTCGACTGATCGACAAGCTCACAGATCACCACGAACGGTATCATTTTATTGTGCTTTAGCTATATCATTGCCCACTGTTACGGTTTAATGGAAGACGCTCATGCTCTTAATACCTTTCCCATCGTTAAAGAGGCGGTAAAGCGGCGGCGTTGACGGCTTTTAAATAGTAGAGGATGGTCGATTTGCTGGAATCAAAAATCATGATTTTTTATTCCAGCTTAAACGCGGAGCGTAAAAAATCATGATTTTTTATTCCATATAAAACGAGAAATAATCCTATGTTAACTAGATACCCACAGTCATTAATCATTCTTTACACTGGCTTACTCACTGCTTGTGCGGCAACACCGCCCACTCATTTTTATTTATTGGAGTCGCATAGCTCGCCCGTTATGGCAACCACTGTCGTCGAAAAAAAACAGATGATAGGCTTGGGACCGTTGACGCTACCCGCTGTACTGGATCGCCAGCAAATTGTGACTCGAACTGAAAATAATGGCATAGAACTGGCTGAATTTCACCAATGGGCAGCTCCGTTAAAAAACACAGTCATTGATGTATTGAGCAAAAATCTGGAAGCACAACAAGCAAATATCATTGTGAGAGGCTATCCGTGGGCTGCTTATGGTGAGGTGGATTATCGCATTATTATTGATATTAGCCGTTTCGATAGCCAACTTGGTAAATCAGCAAATCTGGAAGCGAATTGGGCAATCATGGAAGAGAAAAAACATACTATTGTGAGTAATGGTCGCGCTAATCTTAAACAGGTTTTGAATGATGCCAGTTACCAAAGTGCGGTATCAGCACAGGAAAAACTACTGGGTGAATTCAGTCAACAATTATCCGTGCAGCTTCATCAGCTACCACAAAAATAGCGGAGATTGGGGGGAAACGACTGCCCACAGTTAAGCTCGTCATTCCAGCATGGATGCTGGAATCCAGTGCCAAGGATGGCATTACATTAATCACATCCCTGTGACTGGATTCTGGCATCCCTGCCAGAATGACGTGTTTTATACATCTGACTACACCGATGAACTTACAACAATTTAAAATATTCACTTTCGGCAAAAATATCTTGATTCGTTTCAACGCTGTCTAAAAATACTTTGCCTTGTAGGTGATCGAATTCATGTTGAAATACTCGTGCCACAAAGTCGTTTAATTCTAGCGTCTGTTGATTGCCTTGTTCATCGGTGTAGTCAATTTTTATCGCGGTATAGCGTGGGACTAATGCACGAATACTAGGCACACTCAAACAACCTTCCCAGCCTTTTTCTTTATGCTCGTTTTGGGCTTGAAAGCTGGGGTTAATCATGACGGTGGGCTGCATCAGTGGTGCGTGAGGGTAACGCGCTGTCGAACGTGAGGCGACAATAATAATTCGTTTGGATATGCTGATTTGCGGCGCGGCAATGCCTACACCTTGAGTGCTGGCAAGTGTGGCGTGCATGGCGGCGATAATTTGTCGTGTTTCATCGTTATGCACATCGGTGACCAGTTGAGCGTGTTGTCTTAACACGCTCGCCCCTAGTTGGGCTATTTCGCGTATTTCAGTCATAATTAAATAAGTAGCTCCTGCAAAATTTGAGTTTGTGCCTGCATAACTGGCTCGTTTTCTGCTCGAGTAAAGAGCTGATAGCTACCATCGGAAAGTAATTGCCACGCTTGTGAATTGTCTTTTAAATATAAATCAAGGTCGTGCAGAATACGGTTAGATAGCCGTTTGCTTTCAATGGGAAAACACACTTCAACACGGCGAAACATATTACGGTTCATTAAGTCCGCGCTGGAGGCATAAACTTCTTGATTGCCGTTATTAGCAAAACAATAAACCCGTGCGTGTTCCAAAAAACGTCCAATAATAGAGCGCACTTCAATATTTTCAGACACGCCTGCAATGCCAGGTCGTAAACAACACACGCCTCTGACGATTAATTTAATCTCAACGCCTGCTTGTGAGGCGCGGTATAAGGCTTGAATGGCTTGTTCTTCAACAATCGCATTGACTTTGATGATGATTTTGGCTGGCTTGCCCGCTTTCGCGTGATTAATTTCACGTTCAATTTTTTCCAACAAACCTTTATGTAGCGTGAACGGCGATTGCAGAAGTTTATGTAATTTAGTCACTTTGCCCAAGCTGGTAAGCTGAGCAAATACGCGGCGCACATCTTCACCTAAATCTTTATCACAGGAAAACAAGCCATAATCAGTGTAAATCTGTGCGGTTCGACGATGATAATTACCTGTGCCTAAATGCACATAATTGCGTAATTCGTTATTTTCACGTTTTAACACTAAGCACATTTTAGCGTGAGTTTTATAACCCACCACCCCATACACCACATGGACAGCGGCTTCTTGTAATTTAGACGCTAAATCAATATTGGCTTTTTCATCAAATCGCGCTCTTAATTCGATGACAACAGTGACTTCTTTGCCCGCTCTAGCCGCTTTAATTAACGCAGCAACGATGGGAGAATCTGCACCTGTACGGTATAGGGTTTGTTTAATCGCTAATACATCAGGCGCGACTGCCGCTTGGCGAATAAATTCAACCACAGGTGAAAAGGCTTCAAATGGATGATGCAATAAAATATCATGGCGTTTAATTGCCGCAAACATATCTTTAGTGCGGGTTAATTGTGTTGGAATACTGGGTTTAAATGGTATAAATTTTAAATCTGGGCGATCAACCAGATCAATAACTTCTTGAATACGATTTAAATTAACAGGACCATTAATTAAAAATAACCGTTCGCGGTTCATTTCAAAACGATCTAATAAAAAATTAACCGTTTCATCGGGGCAAGCGGCATCAATTTCTAAGCGCACTTCATCGCCATAATTACGCATAGCTAATTCGCCTTGCACCGCCAGTAATAAATCATCGATGGCATCATCATCGACATAAAAATCACTGTTACGAGTCACGCGAAATTGATAACAACCTTTCACCGTCATACCCGTGAATAATTCACTAACAAAGGCGTGAATAATAGACGATGAAAATACAAAATCATAACCATTATCAGACGGTAATTGAATAACACGCGGCAAACCTCTAGGTGCTTGCAAAATAGCCCGACCACTATTTCTACCAAATGCGTCTTTACCCGTCAGAGAAATAATAAAATTTAAACTTTTATTTAATATACGCGGAAAAGGATGTGCAGAATCTAAACCCACAGGCGTTAATATCGGCAATAACTCTTCATTAAAATATCGTGATAGCCATTTATGCTGTGCTTCTGTCCAATCGCTACGGCGAATAAAACGAATATTCTCTTTTTCCAGTTTAGGAATTAATACCTCATTAATAACTTGATACTGTTCAGTAACCAATTGCTGGGCATTAATAGATATTTTTTCTAATTGCTCAATAGGGTTTAAACCATCTAAGCCAACGGTTTTAGGAGCAATCGTTGCCATTTCAATAATACTGGCAACTCTGACTTCAAAAAATTCATCGAGATTAGAACAGGAAATACACAAATAATTTAATCGTTCCAATAAAGGAACATTCTCATTTTTTGCCTGTGCTAATACCCGTTTATTAAATTCCAATAGGCTTAAATCACGGTTAATATAAAATTCGGGTTTTTGTAGATTGCTTGGGTTGCTGTCCATATTCGCTACTCTGATAAAGTCGTTATTTCCAATTGTCTCAAGGCATAATTATATACAGTGGTTTCAATATAGGTTAGTTACTTATTAGGAATACAAACCTAGGTTTGTACTCCATTTCGAGTAACTAATAGAAACTGAAAGCACTGTACATATTACAGCTTGGCTTTAATCGCCTGATAGATTATTTCTGTGCTGGTTTCTGCATCTTGCATAATGGTGGCTAATTCAGCCAATTTTGCTTCGGCAAATTCTCGATCTTTTAAACTGCCTGCATTAATATAAACATTCAATGCGGCTATTTTTAAACCGCTGTATGCTGCCATCAATCCCGCACCTGCATCACTAATGACGTTTGGATTGCCTTTATCGGCGGCGATTTGGCTTAAGGCGATAACTTTAGCACAGGCTTTGGCACAGTCTAGCGGCACATCGGTTGCCTCTTTTAATACCTCCTGAATTGCGGCACTGCGGGCGGTTTTTTCGGCATCGGTTTCTTTCGGTAAGCCATAACTTGCCATGACCCGATTAAATACATCGACATCGGCTTTAATCATGTCAGTGAGTTGATGACGCAAGGCTTCGGCATCGTTTAACAAGGCTTGCATATCGGCTTCAACCTCGGCAAATTTTGGCTTGCCGAGGGTTAAATTGCAAACCATGCTGATAAGAGCCGCGCCTTGTGCGCCCATAATTGCCGCCGCAGAACCGCCACCAGGTGTGGCAGATTTACTGGCAAGTTCATCGAGAAATTGTTGAATAGGTTGGTCTTTTATTTCGCTCATGGTTGAATGGGGTTGTGGTTTTAATTATGTTTTATTGGATTATTTGGAAGTATTTTAACAGTAAGTGGTCATTTTGTAGGTCGGGTTAGGCGTTAGCCGTAACCCGACAATGGTGTGA
This sequence comes from Methylococcales bacterium, assembly GCA_037133675.1. Taxonomy (GTDB): domain Bacteria; phylum Pseudomonadota; class Gammaproteobacteria; order Methylococcales; family Methylomonadaceae; genus UBA4132. Next base: position 22,861 of record JBAXNR010000031.1, on the reverse strand, counting down.
TGTATAGTGTTTTTCGGGTTACGCTATTGCTAATCCGACCTACGCACTTACTACGCTCTAGTTTTTAATATTTTGAAAAAATAAGTGAATAATAGACAGTGAATTTTCAAGTGATTTAAATAATGCGTCATATACCTCTTCGTAACTTTCATTATTACGGTCAATATTTAACCTTTCGTTAATTTTAATTCGCTGCTCTTCCTTTGTATCACTTGATTGCAGATGACAAACCATGACGCGAAAGTCATAGAGTACATAAAATGGACTCATAACTGCCATATGGTTTGGCATATTTAATATGTCACCAAACCACTCAGTTATTATTTTTAGACTACCTTTTTTACCAAAGTCTATCCTTGTATTTTCGTTCTTTATTATAGACTTTATATCTTTAATATTGATTGACTCGACAAATATTCTATTTAGAGCTTCTACAACAGGTGAAATATGCTTATCTTCCCAAAATATTGGCTTATCAAAATTTTTTATTACCTCTGAAACTTCGCCATCCAGCATATTAAAAGGAACTGCATACATTTTTAAAAATAAATCCGAAATATCTTTCCGAAGTGTAAATGTACGATTTTCAATAGACGCATTAGCCGATTGCACTGCAATTTGTGCATTATAAAATTCAGAATGAATGTCGTGATCAGATTCTACATTTTCTGAAAGAAGGTAGTTTTTCTCATTTTTTGGAAGACTATGTATATCACCAAGCCAAATAATTACTTTTTTATTTTTATTGACTCCAAATTGAATAGACCATTCATCAATCTTTTCAATAGTTCCATATGTTGAAGAAAATAATTCCAATCTATATTTAGGATTCTGTGAATATTTATTGAGTACATCAATATTAAATAAAACAGGAGTTAAAAAACCTATATTCCAAGGTCTAATTAAACCAGGAATATATTCATAATCGATGTGAGAGTATAAAAAATTAAATTCTTTAGCGAAATCGTACATCTCTCTAACTTGTGCTTTGGGTGAAAGCTCAATACCACTTTTCTTATTTTTTTTTGCCTCTTCAACAAAGTATTGAATCATGAGCTTTGTTTTGTCTGGAAAATAAATTTTTTTAGTATTTTTATTTTTGAGTAAAGGAACATTATTTAGTGATACTGTTATACCATCAACAATACATGAATACTTGCCAAACCATAAGGATAATTCATCACCTGTTTCAGTATCAAAATACTCTTGCATTTCGTTAATTTTTAATATGTCTTCCATAATTATCTCAGTTGCACAGATTAAATTGTATCGTTCCAACGCTCTGCGCATAGGTATCTACACAATTTTGATAACCCATTATAAAACAATGAGTTACAAAATTCTTCAAAAACAAGTATTTCTTTTAAAATCAAATACTTGCGAATTATGTGTAGATACGAATGCGCTCTGCGTTGGAATGCCTAAGTTGACGATCCAGCGTCTTCATAGTCACGCAACGCCAGAGCATTGCAGGATGAGTTCCCACGCTGGAGCGGTGGGAACTATAAAAATATATGTTAAGCCGCCACTTCAATATATTTAACAATACTGCTTGGTTGTGGAATCGGCAAACCGTCTTCAATCATGCCTTCAAGATGAAATTCGATGGCGGTACGAATTTCACGCTCGGCTTCTTCAAGGGTCGCACCTGTGGCAAAACAACCCAATAAATCTGGAACATGGGCTGAGTAATTGTTTTCTGCTTTTTCAACAACGATTGCGTAACGCATAAGTTATTCCTTGAGATCTTATCGTTCAAATGCTCTGCGTCAATACCCCAAGTTAAGCCGTCATTCCAGCATGGATGCTGGAATCCAGTCACACGGATGTGTTCAAACATCCGCCATCCTTGGCTTCTGGATTGCGGCAATCCCTGCCGCAATGACGGCGCAGTGATGCTCCAGCGTCTTCATTGTCACGCAACGCGGAGCGTTGCGGGATGAGTTCCCACGCTGGAGCGGTGGGAACTATAAAGCAGCTAAAGCTGTTTTACTCCGATAAATCATTCACGCCGCCAGCTAGTTGTGCCGTCTGGTGAGTCTTCTAAAATAATGCCGTTGGCTTTTAAATCGTTGCGGATTTTATCGGCGGTTGCCCAGTCTTTGGCTTTTTTTGCGTCGATGCGAGCTTGGATTTGTTGTTCGATGTCGTCGTCTGCATCGCCTTTTAAAAATGCGTCGGGGGCATCTTGTAATAAGCCTAATAAGCTGGCTAATTGTTTTAAATTGGTGGCTAAACCAGCTACTTTTTCAGGTTCGTGGGTTTTGGCTTTGTTTAAATCTCGCGCTAAATCGAATAACACGGCTAAGGCGACGGGAGTATTAAAATCATCGTCCATTGCCTGTTCAAAACGGGCTTTGTAATCCGTATCTACGGCTGAATCAACGCTATCGACACCGCGTAATGCAGTATATAAACGAGTCAACGCGCTATAAGCCTCATTCAGTGATTCATCGGAATAATTGAGCGGGCTGCGGTAATGACTGGAGAGAATAAAAAAGCGAATAATTTCAGGGCGGTATTGTTTTAATACTTCGCGGACAGTGAAAAAATTGCCTAAGGATTTGGACATTTTTTCGTTATCGACACGCACAAAACCGTTGTGCATCCAGAGATTGACGAATTTTTCGCCTGTCGCGCCTTCGGATTGGGCGATTTCATTTTCATGGTGCGGGAATTGTAAATCCATGCCGCCGCCGTGTATGTCAAACGAGTTGCCCAAGCAGCAAGTAGACATGGCTGAACATTCAATATGCCAACCCGGCCGACCATCGCCCCAAGGTGATTGCCACGCGGGTTCGTTTTCTTTTGCCATTTTCCACAGCACAAAATCCAGCGGGTTGTGTTTGGCTAAGTCTACGTCCACCCGTTCACCTGCCTGTAAATCAGCGAGATTTTTACCTGATAATTGTCCGTAGTTGTTGAATTTATCGACGGCATAAAACACGTCACCATTGCCGCCAACGTAAGCCAAGCCGTTATTTATCAGCTTTTCAATCATGGCGATAATATCGGGGATGGATTGCGTGGCACGCGGTTCTATATCAACTGGCAACACGTTTAAGGCTTGTTCATCTTCGTGCATGGCGGTGATGAAACGTTCGGTTAAGGCGTGAAAGTCTTCGCCATTTTCCAGTGCGCGGTTGATGATTTTGTCGTCAATGTCGGTGATATTGCGGACGTAGGTTAAGTCATAACCTGAGTGACGAAAATAACGCGCTACGGTATCAAACACCACCATAACCCGTGCGTGTCCTATGTGGCAGTAGTCGTAAACTGTCATGCCGCAAACGTACATTCCCACTTTACCCGCAACATGCGGTTGGAAGGTTTCTTTTTTTCGAGTCAGTGTGTTATATATTTTTAACATTATGTTTTTAGTCGTTAGGCAAACAAAGCGGTGTTGTTATCAAGCGTGGGGTGGTGTTTCAAGCTAAATTTTAATAGGCGCAGGCTCTGTCTGCACTTGCAAGCAAAGCTTACACTCCAGAATATTAAGAATCGTCTACTTCATCAGCTAGTGCGATTAATGGTTGTATCAATTCGGCTAATTGTTCGGCAGTGGTAGCGCGGATAGTGGCATGAGCGACTTTACGACCTTTGCGCGGTTCTTTGTCATAAAGATGCAGATGTGTGTGTGACAGTGCTAATAATTTTTCACTATCAGGCAAGCCACCGATAAAATTAACCATCGCCGATTGTCCGACTAAGTCAGTTGAACCTAAAGGCAAGCCAACAATAGCGCGTAGGTGATTTTCAAACTGGCTGGTTTCCGCGCCTTCAATCGTCCAATGTCCTGAGTTGTGAACACGCGGGGCAAATTCATTGGCGATTAATTCGCCGTTGACTTCAAATAATTCCAGAGCCAACACGCCGACATAGCCCAAGGCATCTAGTAATCGAGCAACATACCGTTCAGCGGTGGCTTGCATAGGGTCATTATCAAGACTTTTTGATACGCGCAAAATACCGCCACGGTGACTGTTTTCTGCCAAAGGATAAAAAGCAATGTCGCCTGATACGCTACGCACCGCGATAATCGATACTTCTCTATCAAACGGCACAAAAGCTTCGACAATCGCAGGTACGCCTTGTAATAAATCCCACGCAGCCATTAAATCATCGGCTGAACGTAATACCGATTGACCTTTGCCGTCATAGCCTTGAGTACGGCTTTTTAATATGACTGGATAATCGTTGTTATCCATCACTTGCTGTAATTCCGCTAAACTGTCAACCGCCGCATATGCTGGGGTTGGAATACCAATTTCATTTAAAAAAGTTTTTTCTACTCGCCTGTCTTGAGCAATCGCTAAAGCATTGGGTGCGGGATAAACTTGAGTGTGTGAGGCAAGAAATTGCGCTACAGGTGCGGGAACATTTTCAAATTCATAAGTCACCACGTCAGCGCGTTCCGCCAGTTGTGCTAATAATTCAGGGTCGTCATAGTCGCCTAATAAATGCTCACCTAAGTGATTGGCACAGGCATCAGCAGATGGATCAAGAAAAATAAACTGCAAACCTAATGGATAACCTGCTAAGGCAATCATACGCGCAAGTTGTCCTGCACCTAGTATCCCTACTTTCATGGCTGTTCCTTGCGTGGATCTGAGTTTTCTAACACAGATTCGGTTTGTTCACTTCTAAAGGTATTTAATACCTCCCGATACTGTATATGTTTATTACTGATAATCGCCGCCGCTAATAATGCTGCATTGATAGCCCCTGCTTTACCTATTGCTAACGTACCGACGGGAATACCTGCGGGCATCTGCACGATAGATAATAAGGAGTCCATGCCGTTTAATGCTTTAGATTGTATCGGAACACCTAACACGGGAATCGCAGTTTTTGCGGCAGTCATACCAGGTAAATGTGCCGCGCCACCCGCACCTGCAATAATCACTTCTAATCCTTTGATTTCTGCCATTTCCGCATAGGCAAACAATTTATCGGGGGTGCGGTGCGCAGAAACGACTTCACACTCATGAGGAATGCCAAGCTGCTCTAGGGTTTCAGCGGCAAACTGCATTGTTTCCCAGTCAGAGGTCGATCCCATGATGATGCCAACCAGTGCTGTCATGTATTACTCCTTAATAGTATTAACAAAATTTGGATAAAATTAAGGGGGCTAGTATCGCATAAATACTGGGTTTAATGTGTGCTAAGTTGCATTTTTGTCGATTAATAGTCAAGCAGCAAGCGTCACTATTCATGTAAAATCAACAGCATGACTTTTTTGTCGAAGGCTACTAACGAATGCTCGATTCTTCGCCCTATTTAAAAAATACTGATTTCCACGCATTGCTAGGTCAACGTCAGTCCTAAATGCCCCAAATTGATGACTAAAAACACGGTCGATGCCGTCCATTTATTGATGAGATTTTACAACATGAGCATAGAAACAGGCGTATTACAGCGGTATTCACGAGGAACGGAACAGGTACACTATTCTCATGAATTACTGGTGATATTGCCGCAAAAAATTATCGATAAAAATGAGGGCTGTGGCGATCCATCCACTGACAATCCGCCTTATTACTGTTAAGGTTGCCAACCATGATGAAATATTTACTCCCCTTGCTTGCCATTATTGGCTTATTTTTCGCAGGCTATACCGTCGTCAGTAGTAATCAACCTATGCCGATTGCGCAAGCGGTCGCCGAACCATCATCTTCTCCGTTTAAAGAATTTATCGCTGGCGCGGGTATTATTGAAGCACAAAGCCAAAATATCGCTATCGGTACCCCGTTGCCACGAATTGTGACGCGTGTTGCCGTTAAAGTAGGCGATCAAATTAAAGTAAGTACACCGCTGTTTTATTTAGATGAACGTGATACTCGTGCTGATTTAGCAATGAAAGAAGCCGATTTAGCCAAAGCCATTGCCACGGTTAATGAAGTCAAAGCCTCGCTAGGCGATAGCGTGTCATTGGAAGATTTAGCTGAATCCGTCACTGATAAACGCGCCATTAGCAAAGAAGAATTACTTAAACGCCATAACGCAGTATCGATTGCGCAAACAAAATTAGACAGTGCCAAAGCCGCCGTACAACAAGCACAAGCCAGCATAGCCAATAGTCGCACGACCTTAGAACGTTTAATAGTGCGCTCGCCAATTGAGGGTGAAGTATTACAAGTTAATATCAGAGCGGGTGAATTTGCCCAAGCGGGTGCATTAAGCACACCATTGATGATAATCGGCAATCTTGAGCAACTCCATGTTCGAGTCGATATTGATGAAAATGACGCGTGGCGATTTGATAAAAAAAGTAAAGCTGTGGCTTATTTGCGTGGCAACCGTGATTTCAAAGTCGAACTGGAGTTAGCTTATTTAGAACCGTTTGTGATACCCAAAAAATCACTGACTGGCGATAGTACCGAACGCGTTGATACCCGTGTTTTACAAGCTCTGTACAGCTTTGACCGTAAACAACTGCCGATTTATATCGGGCAGCAAATGGATGTTTTTATCGAAATCCAAGCGGCTACGGGTAAAGATTCATGAGGTGTTATGCGTTAGTAGCCGTCGCGCTATCATTGACAGCGTGCGTAGTTGGCCCCGATTATCAGCGTCCTGATGTATCCACACCCAAACAATGGAGTGTGCCAATTGCCACAACACCGCAAGTCAAAGCCTTGGAAAAATGGTGGCAAAATTTTAATGATCCTATTCTCAATCAACTCATTATCGATGCAATTAATGCCAATCTGGATTTAAAACAAACCTTAGAACGCGTTAAAGATGCCAGAACACAACGCAGCGCAACCATTGCCGCTGGTTTACCGAGTTTTTCTGGCAAAAATAATGTTAATCGCCGATTAAATTCTTCTGCCTCCACCTCATCAACCTCACAAGCAGGCGGTTTTGGTTTGAGTAATCAAATTATCAGTTTGTTGCAACTCGGTGTTGATGCCCAATGGGAAGTCGATTTTTTTGGTGGCGTACAACGGGCAGTAGAAGCCGCCGATGCCACTATTGACAGTGAAATCGAAAATCGGCGTGATGTCTTAGTCACACTATTAGGCGAAGTGGCGCGTAATTACATAGAGTTGCGCGGCAATCAACAACTGATAGCCATTACCAAAACCAACCTACAGAGCCAACAAGACACGCTGGATTTATTAAAAGTACGCCAACAAGCGGGCTTAGCCGATATGTCAGAAATCGCCCAAGCTGAAGCCGAACTTGCCACGATAAATGCCCAATTTCCTAGCTATGAAACCGCTGTTAAACAAGCAATTCACGCACTGAGTTTATTATTGGCTAAACAACCCGATGCACTGATGGCGCGATTAGAGCCTATCGCCGCTATTCCTATTGTGAAAACCACCGTACTACCTGATTTACCGTCTGCATTATTACAACGCCGTCCTGATATTCGTTATGCAGAACGTCAGCTTGCCGTTGCCAATGCTCAGATTGGTATTGCCACCTCTGAACTATACCCAAAATTTAATTTAGCGGAATTTTTAGGTGTGCAAAATACCAATATCACTAGCTTTACCCCCATTGGTAAATCGTGGTCTTTAGGGGCTACTTTAACCATGCCATTATTTAATTGGGGCAGACTAAATGCCAATATTAAAAGTAAAGAAGCACAATACCAACAAAGTTTGCTGGGCTATCAAAAAACCGTGTTGACCGCGTTTAAAGAAGTTGAAGACGCATTAGTCGCTTATGACAAAGAACAACAAAAGCAGCTAGCCTTACAGCAAGCAGTGACGGCTAATCAACAAGCCGTACAACTAGCAACCGAGCGATATGAAAAGGGACTAAGTAATTTTATTAACGTGCTAAGTAGTCAACAATCACTGTATCAAGCACAAAGCTTATTAGTCAGCAGTAAAGCGAAAACGTCAGCGGATTTAGTATTACTCTACAAAGTATTAGGCGGCGGATGGCAGACTTTTTAGTGTTAGCGTAACTACCAACACCCTCCAACTATTAAAACTAGATTCATCTAAATCGCTACAATATGAAACATAAACCCAACTTTTAGAAACTCTTGCCATGACCAGTTACCTTATTCGGCGATTTTTGTACGCATTTCCCTTGTTAATGGGGGTTAATATTTTAACTTTTGTGCTGTTTTTTGTGGTGAATAGTCCCGATGATATGGCGCGTATGCAGCTAGGACAAAAACGAGTGACAGAAGCCGCAGTAAGTAATTGGAAGCATCAACATGGTTATGACAAACCGCTGTTGTGGAATAGCGAAGCGGTTGCTGAGAAGAAAGTCACCGAGACGATTTTTTATACTAAATCGGTGGGTTTGTTTTTGTTTCGCTTTGGTACGTCAGACAGCGGCAGAAATATCGGTGATGATATTCAACAACGCGCCTTGCCCAGTTTGGCGGTAGCATTACCGACTTTATTGTTGGGTTTGGTGGTCAATATTAGTTTTGCGTTAATGATGGTATTGTTTCGTAGCAGTTATTTGGAACAAGCGGGCGTGGTGTTGTGTGTAGTGTTAATGTCCATCTCCTCCTTATTTTATATTATTGGCGGGCAGTTTGTGTTTGCTAAGATATTAAAGTTGGTGCCGATTTCTGGCTATGATGACGGTTTTGCAGCGATTAAGTTTTTGATTTTGCCTGTATTAATCGGCGTGTTTTCAGGCATAGGTTCAGGCGGTCGCTGGTATCGAACTTTATTTTTAGAAGAAGTGGAAAAAGATTATGTCCGCACTGCCAGAGCCAAAGGCTTGACCGAAACCCAAACCCTATTCCGTCATGTATTACAAAATGCCATGATTCCGATTTTAACGGGCGTGGTGGTGGTGTTGCCGCTGTTATTTATGGGCAGTTTAATCATGGAGTCGTTTTTTAGTATTCCTGGTTTGGGTAGTTATACGATTGATGCCATTAATAGCCAAGATTTTGCCATAGTCCGAGCGATGGTGTTTTTGGGGTCGGTATTGTATATCGTCGGTTTATTGCTCACCGATATTTCTTACACGCTAGTTGATCCTAGAGTGCGCTTGTCATGATAATGTTAATTTTATTTACTAGAGAGACCAAAATATTTATTAGCTTTTTTAGAAATGATTTACAAATTAGCTCAACTGGTTGAGGATAAAATATGGATATTAATACTTTGCTTTCTAAAAGCGTATCTTTTCAAACAACTGCTTATTCTCAAATAAGTAAAGAAATGACTATTGGAGATGTTTTGAATGAAATTAAAAGTAATAAATATCTATCACAAACTACACGACTAAGAAATCTATTAAGTGACAACAAATTAGCATATAATAATCACAAAAAAAATTTACCCGCTGTAACTTTTTGCGGTACATTCAATGAAAAAAGAAAAAAAGAATTATTAAAATACTATAATTCAATAATTGTGCTTGATATTGATAAACTAGATAGTGATGAATTTACTCGTATTTATAATACTCTGCTCGATGAATGCTATGTTTTTTCATTTTGGACATCTCCATCAAATAATGGAATAAAAGGGCTTGTTTACTTAAAATATTATTTTGAAATAAACCTTTCCAACATTGATTATTATCATAAAAGTGCATTTCAACAATTACAAAAATATTTTAAAGAAAAACATAATATTAATTTAGATGAGAGCGGAAGCGATTCGACAAGGCTATGTTTTTTATCCTATGATAACGAGTTAAAATTAAATGAAAAATTCATTTCGTTTCAAGTTCAAGAAGTTGAAATAATTAAAGCTATTGAAGTTGCAGATAAGAAGTTTACAAAATCTATAAGGCAATCAAACAAAAGAGATTCTCTATATAACCCGCTAAATAGAAATAACCCATATCACAGAAAAACAATTCAGTCTATAATAAAATTTTTAAAGAAAAGGAATTTTTCTATAACATATTCGTATGAACAGTGGTATAAAGTAGCTATTGCAATTGCCAATTCATTTACTTATGAAATAGGTGAAAAATATTTTTTAAGATTATCAGAAATGGATAACGACAAATATAACAAAATAGAATGTATTAATATGCTTATATATATTTACGAAAATAGAAAAATATATGAAAATAAAAGTAATGCAATTAGTTTTGATACTATTTGTTATTTTGCGGCTCAAAGAGGATTTAAGAAGCAATTAAAAGAGGTTAGTTCCGAAGATGGCGTAAAGTCGTGAGTTTTCAGCCTGATTAACAGATTCCCATTTCTCAGGCTTAATATAAATGGGGGGGACTTTTGTCAATATTATCATAGTTAAACACATAACATTCGTTATGTATTCAGGAACTAACCTCTTTTAATTGTTCTCTTATGAAAAAACATTTTATTGATTATTTTAGCGATGATGACATTATCTTTTATTTATGCAAAATAAGAACTAAAATCGCAAAACAACGAAATAAAAAACATCTTCTGCATTTATTAACGGGAAGTGAAAATTTTAATTACCACAAAAATGAAAAATGTTCTGAGTATGAAAAACAACTTCAAAATGATTTAAATAAAATTCTTCCAAGCAGAAGAAAATGGAAGAATTTAGGTGAAGAATCAAGAATAAAAAGAGGAACAAATCAAAAATTAAACTCATTAGATAAAAACTTATCTTCTTTATTGAAAACAGTTAAACATTATAGGCGGAAAGAAAAAACAGAGCCTTTTGTCATAAATTTAAATCAATTTATTGAGGATATAAAAAACTCTGTTCAAAGCCCAGATTACAAAATATCACTTCCCATAATATATCCAAAACCAAAGAAAAAATCGTCAGAATTAAAACAAGGCGAAAAAAATATTTGCAGACCTATAACACTATTCAATTTAAAAGATAGACTGATATTGAGTTTTACCAACAAATATTTAACAGAGCTATTTGATGAGTATTTTGAAGATTATTCATTAGCTTTTAGAGCAGTTACACTTGAAAATGGTCAAAAGAAAATCGTATCTCATCATACTGCAATACAAAAAATAATAGCCTATAAGAATAAAAACCCTAATAATCCACTTTGGGTTGCAGAATGTGATATGCAAAAATTCTATGATTCAGTCAATCATAAAATTATAAAAACGCATTTTGAAGAATTAATAAAGAAAGTAAAAAATTATTATCCAGAGATAAACATTGATATGCCTCATAACATTTTTTTAAAATATCTTAGTTGCTACTCTTTTAATTGCAATGTTTTAAAATTAAATGATATGAAATTAGTTGACTCACAAAAATATTGGGAAGGATATAAAATTGTCAATGGAGAGTTCGGTTGGATTAATAATGAACCGTTGTTTGAAAAATTCTATCCAGAACCTATTGAAAATGAAAGAATCGGAGTGCCTCAAGGTGGCGCATTATCAGGGTTAATAGCAAATATTGTATTAGATAAGGCAGATAAACAATTTATTGGGTCTGATGTGTTTTACATCCGATTTTGTGATGACATGATTTTAATGCACCCTGAAAAAGAAATATGTGAAAATAATATACTTATTTATGAGGATATATTAGAAAATCTCAAGTTATTTCCACATAATTTTTGTAGCCCAGATGATTTAACAAAGCATAAAATAAGAAAAAATCATTCTAAACTTAAAAATATCACATTATCTACATTTTGGAAGCATAAATCTAAGTCGGCTTATTGTTGGAATACAGTTGAAAATAATGGTTTTCCTTGGATTGGATTTGTGGGTTATGAAATACACATGAATGGTGACATACGAGTAAGAAAAAGTTCATTTGAAAAGGAGTTACAAAAACAAGATGAAGTAATAGCAGACGTAAGAAGAGCAATAAAAGATAAAAAAAGAGTAGCTGATGGCATGATTAAAGAGTCTGTAATTAATAGGCTAATTGGTATGTCTGTGGGAAGAGTTGAGCTTTGGAACTATGATGAAATCGAAACTGATATGTGTTGGAAAAAAGGATTTCAAGAATTAAATAATAATAAAAACACAATAAGACAATTAAAGCAATTAGATAAATCAAGAAATAAATTATATCGTAAATTAAGTACAGAATTGGCTTCAGAAGAAAAATTAGAAGAAGAAAACAAAGAAAATGAGATAAAAAAAACACCAAGCAGGCAAATTATAGATTACAACAAACCATTTAGTTATTATTATCAAGTTTTAGAAAGAAAAAAATAATGCAATCATGTTGGAATGCAATAGTTTGATGTATTGAAAAAATATAAAATTTAATTTACGCCTCATTAAAAAATTACCCGAAAATTATCAGGAGAAAATATGCTAATGACATCAACTTATAATAAAGTAAAGGTGCGCTTACCATGATTATTCTATGGACAGATAGGCTGATTTTCACGCTGATTTTCAGCATTTTGGCGTTGGGTTTCGCGTTACGCGGTAAAGAGCATTTAAAACGCCCACTACACACGATTGCCAATAATAAAGTTGGCATGGTATCGCTAGTGGTGCTGGTGTTTTTTGTGTTGATAGGCTTGCTCGATTCAGTGCATTTTAAACAGCAAGGGGCGGGTAATGAAATTATCAGTGCATTGGATTATTGGGCAACGCCGCTACGCACGCACGGCGAAAAAACCTATTCCGCGCCGTTTGCCACCCATTTATTCAGCAAGGAAATGATGACGCAAGCAGATGGCTCGATGCAATGGGGTTATCCACGTTTGCAGTTTGGCGGTCAGCATTTGGCTGATAACAGCGATAAACTTGCTGATGTTTTGCAGAAAACGGCGGTGGGGGTTTTTCAAGGTGTCGTGTGTTTTATGGCGTTAATGCTGGTGTATTGGATGTTTAGTAAGAACAAGGTACAAGATGAAGAGTCTTCGTCATTTACCTTTCAGCCTGTACCTTGCACTCTATTCGTCCTGATTACCCTGAGCTACATCCTGATTCACCTATCAGGTTACTACCACGTCTTAGGTACAGATAAAGTCGGCGAAGATGTCTTTTATCAAGCAGTCAAAAGCATACGCACAGGCTTAATTATCGGCACGTTGACTACACTTATCATGTTACCGATGGCGATTATATTCGGCATATTGGCGGGATTTTTTCGCGGTTGGGTAGATGATGTTATTCAATACTTTTACACCGCGCTCAACTCTATACCCAGCGTATTACTGATTGCCGCCTCTATCCTCATGGTGCAGGTGTACATGGCAAATCATGAAGCTGACTTCACCAGCGTAGTGGTGCGTTCCGACACGCGGCTGTTATTTTTATGCTTGATTTTAGGTGTCACCAGTTGGACAGGTTTATGCCGCTTGCTCCGTGCGGAAACCTTGAAATTAAGAGAAATGGAATATGTACAAGCCGCTTACGCGCTGGGCGTTAAACAACACACCATTCTGCTGCGCCACATCCTACCCAACGTCATGCACATCGTATTGATTTCGGTAGTGTTAGATTTTAGTTCGTTGGTATTAGCCGAAGCGGTGCTGTCGTATATCAATATCGGCGTTGATCCCACTACCTTTAGTTGGGGCAATATGATTAATGGTGCAAGGCTAGAAATGGCGCGTGAACCTATTGTCTGGTGGTCGTTAACTGCTGCATTTGTGTTTATGTTTGCCCTAGTGCTGGCGGCCAATTTATTTGCTGATACAGTGCAAGATGCGTTTGATCCCAGACGTGGAACTTAAGCTCTTACTGGTTTTTTTCGTGCCGCAGCCGAACAGAATAATCAGTTGCCGTCCGTCTTGAGCGAGATAAATTCGATAGCCTGCGCCCCAATCAATAGGATATTCGCCAATACCATCAAACCATTTAATGCTAGACGTTTACCCAATTCGAGCCGTCTTCTCTGATGTATTCTGTTATTTGTATTGCTAAATAGTAACGTATAAATTACTGTTGAGGTAAATCCTAAAATTGACAGGCAATAAAAAACCGCCTTTGGTTTTGACTAAAGGCTACTTTGTTAGTTGGTGTGAGTGGTTTTCACTGCCTTCGTACCTCAGTCCATCCTATCGTGCTAATTTGCTATTGTCAGCTTGCGGCGTAACTTGTGGATTCTTTTGGACGAGTTGACCGTTTTTAAATTCGCCAACGTATTTACTTCCATCTGCGTAAGTAAGTATTCCTTGCCCATTAACCTTGTCATTTTTAAATTCGCCAACGTATTTACTTCCATCGGAATAAGCAAGTGTTCCATGCCCATCAAACTTGTCGTTTTTGAATTCACCAACGTATTTACTTCCATCTTGATAAGTAAATGTTCCTTGACCATCTGCCTTGTTACTTTTAATAGCACCAACGTATTTATCGCCATTAGCGTAATTAATTCTTCCTTGACCATTGGTACAGTTGCCAAAACATCTAGTTACAGCTTGTGGCGTATTTAGCGTTGGTACGGAAGCTGTTACAGGCTGCTCAAGAGCATTATTATTTTTAGACTGAGAGCCAGAAAAAACGTAAACAGTGGCGATAAAAATAAATCCGATGTACAGCCATGCAAAAAATTTTGATAACAATTGAGTTATAGGCAGATTTGCTAAAACAGGCGGTAGTATCATTGCGACTTTATGTGCAAACCTAACAGCACATTTGGCATTATAGCAATCCTGCACGATAAATTTACCGATGCGTTGTTGTGTTGTGATAGTTTTTGTCGGTAGTGGTGGTTGAATGTGAAGTTTTGTTAATCTTGATTGTATCGCTCTTTCTGTTCTGTGCAGAAGTTTGGCAAGCTCACCAATTGTAGAGCCTTCAGCGTATTTTTTCCTTAGGCAATCATCATCATTGACTGACCATTTTGCATAAGCATTAGGATGTTTTTTGCGCACACCTTCGACGCTGTTTGCTTTTTCTTCTTTTACTGGCTGTGGTGTTGGTGATGTTTTTAGCGTCGATTGATTCACATCCAAAGCCAATGCCCATGATTCCACCGCCCAATAAGCAAACTCTTCTTTCATTCCGACAGTATCATGCAAGCGTTTTGCTAAACGCTCTAGCTGCATATTGAGGGGAATTAACGCACTGGGTTGTAATAATTCTTGTGCGACTTTCTGCTCTAATGCGGCAACCAGTAAATTATTTTCTAAACGATGATGCGGGGCTAAATCGCTTAACATCCCGCGACAACGTTTTGGTTCAGCAATAATATTTTGACCATATTGCTGAATAATCAAACACAGTTGTGCGCGAGGATGTGGGTCTAGCATTTTATTTTTCCTCAGCACCATAAATGACCGCTAAGCTAATATCATCACCACTGCCTTGTTGTGAGGTTTCATTAAGCCAGCCTGCTAAATCTTGTTTCACCGAATCCGCGCCATCGGTGCTTATAAATTCGTTAATATCGGTTAAGGCTTGATAAAAACCGTCCACTTGTTTGAACGAATTTTTATAACCATCGGTGATTAAAAAAATGGCTTTTGGTGGTTCAACAATTGGTATAAACGCATCACGAAAATCCTGCCACGGTTTTTTATTGCATAAAGAAGTGGTGTCATTGCCCAATAAACGTGCATCGTTTGGAATCGGCGTAATTAGCATCCCATCCGCTTGAATGACAACAATATCACCATCACCGATTTGCCAATATAAAATACAATCTTTTAAAACACAGGTGACCAGTAATGTTGTACCAAAAGGTAAATAACGGTTTTTAGTCGGTGTTTTTGTTCGTAAACAATCTTCTATACCTAATTTTTTTAGATAACTATCGACTTTATCGTGCCAGCAATGAGTAAGTGTTTGCGGCAATTTTTCTGCTAAAGTGCGAATTTGTGGCAAAGTTAAATCAGGTGAATCAAACACCGTTAGCACACTGTCAATTGCCGCTTCAACAGCAAACTTCGCGCCTAAATGACTGTGTGTACAACGTGCGCTACCGTGACCATCGGCAACGGCAACAATCAAAGGTAAGCCTCCTTCCGCTTGATAATGGTCAACTGCATCTTGATTACGCAAGCCATTACGGTGATGCGTTGCCCCGCGTACACTTTCTGTTAAAACCTGCCAAGTTACCATACGTCCGCCGATGTTGTAGGGTCAATACTAGGAATAGCGGGTAAAGGTACGTTGCTACTGGTTTCTGTAGTGACTTGACTGGGTGGTGCAGAAGCCGCTTGTAATACTGCCGTTGATACCCAACGAATATAATTAACCAATTGTTCTGCATTTTGCGCTTGTAACGGTGGCAATTCTGGATTACCAATAAATTGTTCCATCACGTCTAAATCGACATCATCACCTATGGCAATAGCAATGCGCACGGCTTTTTTACCCCACGGTAATTTCATTAACGCCGCTAAGCCACTGGCAAAATCATCAGTCGGTTGACCGTCTGAGATTAACACTAATACAGGTGGCAAACCGCGTTCTTCCATTGGTGGCATTTTCAATTGATCTGCGACTAGATGTAACGCTGCACCCATTGCTGTCATGCCCTCAACGTGTAAATCTTGCCAGTTGAACTCATCGACTTTGGTAGGTTGTGCAACGTGCCATTGTGCGCCAGTGGAAAATTTAACCGCTCTTACCAGCACCTCTGCATTGACATTGTCAGCCGCTACCTGTCGCATGGCGGGAATGGCTTCCTTAATGGCGTGATTGAGGGATTCAATTTTACTGCCGTCCATTGAATATGAACAATCGGCTATCCATATAAAATGCAAGGGACGAGTGGCTAATTCTCCACCAGGGCGTTTTTTTATGTTGGTCATGAAATTTCCTGTTGTTTGGCGTAGTAAGTATTGTAGGAGTAAAACAGCTTTAGCTGTTTTATCCAATAGATAAAGAGATTGTGAAAGTATTCTATTACAGCAACTATTTCGCTAAAAACGCCGTCATTCCAGCATGAATGCTGGAATCGAACCAGCGTGAAGAATAATATTATTTATAATCATGCTGTTACCATCCTTGGCACTGGATTCTGGCATCCATGCCAGAATGACGAGTTTGAAGATTGTTGCATAAGACAAGGAATATTTTCTTGAAATTATTAATACTTTCACAGTCTCTAAAGCTATTGGACTCCAGTAAATTAAATGCGAATTTCGGCTTGCGCTTGCCCAAAATTAAGCGTAATGCCAGTTGTTAAAGTCACGCTTTGCCCTTGAGCAACGGTTTTAACAGCATTATTTTCGGTGAATGTCCACGCCTCCGCTGTTAAATTCTTTAAACCCCAGATAGTGGGATTTTGTGGGTGCTGAACCACTTTAGCAACCGCAGGTCTTAACTCATTCTTACGGTTAGGATAAAGATGATACGGATATAATTGCGTACCGCTATTTAAAACCACCGTCATTTCTTGTGTCGGGTGTTTAATGCGAATGCGCGGCGGCAGTTGCAAGGGTTTATTACAATCCCAACAAGGCTGCATTTGTCGTGTCGCTTTAAACTGAACAAAATCATAAAAATTCTCCGCTCCACACGCACATTCAATAATATTGTCTTTTAAGCGCAATAGCTGTTGTCGCCAAACACTACCGCGCACTCGACTGTGGGTATCATTCAAGCCTTTGGTAAACGACTGCATGAACAAGTCTTTAATAAACTGCGGATAAATTGCCCAATAAATAAGCGCGTTATCTTGATAACCCTTCACAGGGTAATTGCTGTTATCGCTGGGATCAAAAATGAACAACGGTTGTGAACCGTATAAGTGATTCATCGCAGGTAAATCAAAGCATTTAATATCAGCTTCACGTTTGCCTTCTAACGGATGATGTAAAAATAGCAGATAAAACAATAACACCGCTAAAGAAAATAAATCACTGTCACTGTTGGGATTGCTGTCACGGCGAACAATTTCAGGTGACATAAAACGCGGCGTACCAATCACGCCCGTCGTCTGCGTGCCATTGATAGTGACGTTATCGTTATCACAAATCAAAATCGCGCCCGTGTTGGGGTCAATAAAAAAATTACCAAAAGAAATATCGCGGTAACACAAGCCTTTAGCATGAAGCTGTAAAAAGCTATCGGTTAATTCAATGGTTGCGGTCAGTAATTGGCTAAAGTCCAACTCAATACGGCGTTTGATTAAATCGGAAATATTTTTGTAATTGGCAGGGCGTAAGGGCATGACATAACCAAAGCCCGTGTTATTGATTGCTGGAGCTAATGCCAGTGGAAATAAAAAATTAGCATTCGGCGCACCGATTTTTAACAAATGCTGTAACGCGGTGTATTGTTCAGGTGTCGCTTGTTGAGGAAAATACCATTTAAGCGCGACTGCTGCGCCATTTAAATCAGCGCGATAGACCTCGCCTTGTCCACCTGAACCTAAAAATGCTTGCACGGTACAGCTTGCGCCATTGTCTAGTTGGACTATTTGATTGAGTTTTAGGAGTTGATTCATGGGATTGTTTTTTTATTGTGTTGTTATAGGAGAGTGAAAACTAAAAAACTCATTGTCTACCCTCGCACGAATCGAACAGCGTAATAGACATCTTTATAGTTGCTGTAGCTGTAACCATCACAGAAATTCACGCACAACGCAGCATAGTCACCATTGGGCGAAGACGACCAAAATTGAGTGTTATTATTAGGGAAAATTTCAGTATCAATGTAATTTCCACGTTTGCCTTTGGTTTTATCAATCAATACGTTAAATTCATTAATCGCGGGTAATCGCCAATCGGTATAACCTGCATAACCTCTTTGTTGATTAAATTGTTTAGCTACATCAAAAGCCATTTTCCATTCAACTCGTTCAGCATCACCCACTGCTGTGCCATTTTTCCATGTTTGCCCATGCGCAAAACGACACCATACTAAGCCTGTTTCTGTATCTTTAGCGATACCGTTTTGCACAATAAATTTCCCAATACGCTGTTTTGTAGCTGATGGTGGAATAATTTTGGGTGGCGGTGTCACTGCAACTTTAGGTGCTGGCATTACTTGAGGTTTTGCTATTGATTGAACCGTTTGTTTAGACATCGGCTGTTGAATCACACACAAGGCTAACGCCCACGATTCCACCGCCCAGTAAGCAAACTCTTCTTTAATACCCACCGTGTCATGCAGCCGTTGTGCTAACCGATCCAACTGCATAGCCACTGGAATTAAAGCGGTAGGTTTCAATAATTCCTGTGCGACTTTCTGCTCTAACGCCGCAATGAGTAAATTAATTTCTAAACGGTGGTGTGGTGCTAAATCACTTAACATCCCTTTACAGCGTTTCGGTTCAGTAATAATAACCTGCCCATATTGCTGAATAACAAAGCACAATTGGGCGCGTGGATGTGGGTCTAACATGATGAACTCCTTTGTGCCAAGGGGATTTTCTTACAACGCTTAAATAATCGTAATGGATGCGGATGTTAGCACGATAGGATGGGATGAGGTACGAAGCCCATCAATCGCGAACGATGGGCTTCCTTCGTCAGCCTCACCGTTTACCTCGAAGCTGTGGGCAAAAAGTGTACCTACCGAACTTTACGTAACCAAAATGATCCTGGTTCGCTGGTTGCTAAAGACTCAGCCAATACAGGACAGACAGTCGCCAATTTTTCAGGATAACGATGTTTTAGATAATTTAAAGAGGCAATGATTTCAAAATGACTATTGAATGAAATGAAAGCCTCCAACAAATATTGTTCATTCCACAGTCTGACTTGCGTAACCAGCCATTCTTCTGGGTAATCACGCGGGGTAAAAATATCATGAAAGTGTATTAATACCCCTTGGGCTAAACGAGGCAGAATCGTTAAATATTCCACCAATACATCACCTTGCGGACGAATAACATGGGAGGAGTCAATGAACAAAAAATCATTGTGACCTAGGCTTGCAAACAAAGCAGCATCGACTTCTTCCACAGGTGAACGCACAATCTCAATATCGGTCAGTTGTTCTAACCAAGGCATTTCATAAGGTTCAATACACACTTGCTGACAGTGATAATGAGCATCGTCTTTTACATTAGCGGCAATCGCGGCTTTTGCCATCAGCGTGGAAAACCCACTGCCAACTTCAATAATTTTGCTGGGCTTAACATAGCGAATCATATTGTATAAATATTCCGCATCACCTTCGGTGAAGTTCGGGTTTTTATAATAAAACTGATTCTGACCCTGTGGCTGTTTAGGTATAGCCAGCAGTTCCTCGTTATAGTGAAAGTTAGCCAATAACTCAAGTTGCCCTGCGTCATTCCAGTCTATGCCTGACAAGTCGCGTTCTTGATTTAACGGTTTCTTTAGCTTACTGAGATTAAACAAAGGCTCGTAATAGTAATCGCGTATTGGAAACACGCCAACGGTGTTGAAAATAAAATGGCTTACCCGCAGACGAAACACCCCTGTTCTGCGTATCAACTTCATCCATAAGGCAGAAAATAAAGTTAAAGGCGCGACAAGCACATCCAGTGTCAAGAAAAATTTATCCGTTAAAATAGTTTTTAAAAATGTTTTAATCATATACGTCACTCAGCTTTTGGTTTTTTTCGGGTTTTTAAATACGCCCACATTTTAACCACCGCTTCCTTAATACTCGCCGCATTCATAATAATCACCATTGGTATGGCAAAACCTAGCAGCACGCAAAAGACCAACGTAGCCCATGTGTTTGATGTCCAATCTACCGTATAACTATCAGCATTCACAGCCGCGCTAATCCCTGGAATACTGGGTAAATCACCATTACCCCCATCGACTTTTAATTGTGCCTTCATGCCTTTTTCTGCGTGTTGCGCAAGTTCACAATGCACCAGATAAGTTTTTTTCTGACTGGGAACAATGAATGACGCTTGTAACTGCCCTTCGCCGTACAGTTCTAAATGCACCATACCATCGGGGTATAAATAACCAGGTAAGCCATGCACCATAATCTGGTGGCGAATTTGGTCATCATTGATAAAGGTAATATTGATTTTAGCGCAAGGTTTGACATTCCATTCTTGCTGATCAAAGGCGAACATCTTGCCCGTGAATTTCAGCGCGTGTTTATGTCCTGCGCGAATAGTAATATCGACATTTTCCGAAATTTTGGTGCAGTCTTGCGGCAATTTATCAGGGTTGGCATTCATAATCATGCCTTTTTCATTCATCATCATACGGCTATGATCCATAGCGGCATAAGCAGGTGCGAATAAACTACTGAGCAATAACAGGATAATTAGTTTCATGAGGATTTCCGTTGCATAAGACGTAGCACTAACAATAATAAGCCGACCAGCAAACCAATTGCTAAACCAAAGCCGATAATGCGACCATAATTCGGTGCGAGTAAACCTGCATCACCGAGTAAAGGTGAAAACTCTTTATTACCCCCCCAAACCGCTTGTTTTTTAGCGTAATAATCTTTGCTAAACACTTGATCGACCATTTCAGTATGTCCTTTAGGCATTCCTTGTTCATCAACCAAGGATTTATAAGCGATTAACGCGATATTACCCCCTGGTTCTATACCATCGGTGCTTGCCCCCATTGGAACGTGGTCATGAAACATCCACACACCCGCGCCGTAACTATGTAAACCGTCATTTTTAGTTTCTAAGTGCAAGTCTATGCGTTGTGCGGGAGCAATATCAAATACATCACGCGTCATAAGTAAGCCAGCAGGAGCTTCAACGCCGTCGAATGCAACAGCAGTGGCTTTGTGTCCGTGAGTGTGCAATGCGACAGACGAGCGTTGCAAGTTGGCGACGTGCAGTTTGATGTGTTCATTTTCATCGGCAATAATAGTGGAATCACGCAAGGTGTACGGAAACGCATGACCATTGAGCAAAAAATAATTTTCAAACGATTCCGTCATATTGTATTGGCGCGTCATGCGTTCAGCAATCAAGCGTGGGTCATTGGCAGTTTGAACAATGCTTGCCAATTTTTTATCCACTGATTGATAATGTAAATCGTATTCTTGGCTATAGGTTTCTTTAACTGCCACCGCAGGATGGCGCACTTGCCCAGCACCAATATTGAATGTTTGCACCCAATTATTCGGACGATTTTCTTCGACGATAAACATTCCGCCCATGCCCATGCCTAAATGTTGAGCAGTTTGAACGTGACAGTGATACAACATCGTTCCTGTGTGGCGCGGTTGAATTTGGTATGTGTGTTGTTTGCCAGGGAAAACAGCGTGTTCTTCCATACCATCATTGTCCTGACCTTCCGCTGTTATCCACGGATGATCGACACCGTGCAAATGAATGGTATGTGGCAAGTAATGAGTGTTTTCTAAGGTGATGTAAACCTTATCGCCTTGCTCAACACGAATCACCGCCGAAGGAGCGCGTAATAAGGGATTAGCTGCTTTGGAATTAAAGTTTTTTAATGCCATGCCGCTGGATTTTGGCGCGAATACCCATAACGCGGGTTGAATGCCAGGGGCTACATCGAAAGTATTGATTAAAAAATTATCGTCTGGGCTAGAACCGTTTAGTTCTACCACTTCCAGCTTGATATGAATTTCATCAGGATCGCCATCACCATCGGTGTCATTGGACATTGTCAGAGCATCTTGCGCAAAATGGGTTTGCATCAAGGTTGCCATCGACACATTATTAGTGCCTTTAACCGCGACTGCCACGTCGAATGGATTATCTGGCTCACACAATCCAGACACATCAACAGTAACACCGTCTATCACCTGCGCGGCTCGCCATTCAGGGTGTTCATTCAAACATGGTTTTTCGACACTGCTAGTTTCTTCACCGTGGTTGTAAACAGTAGCAGGTGGGTTTATTGTTGCCTTATCGGTTGTACTTGGAACAAGAAAAAAAGCCGTTGTACCTAAGGCGGCACACAACAGTAATATTAATAAAATGGAATATTTTTTGGGCATAATTTTTTGTTAAGTTATGGGTTGAGGTGAGGATCGAACCCCAGAGATACTTTATTTAAGTAATCGCTCAAAAAAACGCAGGGGTAAAACAGTAGCTTACCGTCAATAGCTAAAGAGACTGTGAAAGTATTCAGTTACAACGACCAAATGGCTAAAAATACCGTCATTCCAGCATGGATGCTGGAATCCAGTCAC
>JBAXNR010000030.1:0-36276 GCA_037133675.1 Methylococcales bacterium | reverse complement strand
AGTTGATCCGATACGCCGTATCATTACCCCACGTTTTTTGGCTGGCTTTATTTCTATGCCTTTATTAGCCGCCTTATTCAGTGCGGTGGGTATTATTGGCGGACAATTGGTCGGTTCTGGTTTATTAGGCGTGGACGACGGCTCTTATTGGTCGCAAATGCAGACCCAAATCGATTTTTACGATGACATACTCAATGGTGTGATTAAAAGCATCATTTTTGGTTTTGTTACTTCGTGGATTGCACTGTTTGAAGGCTATGATGCCATTCCTACCTCCGAAGGTGTAAGCCGCGCCACCACGCGCACGGTGGTCAATTCGGCATTTAGTATTTTAATTCTTGATTTTATTCTTACCGCACTTATGTTTGGAGATAAGTAATATGCAGCACACAGCCACTCAAGACACACTGGTTGGTCTTTTTGTCGCAGCAGGTATTGCTGGGCTATTTTTCCTTGCCTTACAAGTGAGCAATCTCAGTTCATTTGGTCAGCAAGATACCTATACCGTCACTGCTCGTTTTGAAAGTTCTGGCGGCTTAAAAATTAAATCAGCCGTGTCAGCCGCAGGCGTTAAAATCGGCAAAGTGACCAATATTAGTTTTGATACTAAAACCTATCAAGCGGTTGTGAGCATGGCAATTGATGCAAAATACAATACCTTGCCCGATGACACTACTGCCAGTATTTTTACCGCAGGTTTACTCGGTGAACAATATGTTAATCTCGATGCAGGTGGCTCAGACACTGTTCTGAAAAATGGTAGCCAGATTGATATTACCCAATCAGCCATTATTCTTGAAAAAATCATTGGTCAGTTTTTATTCAAATCTGCCGAAGAAAAAGCCCAAGGGGATAAAAAATGAGTAAATTGGTGGTTATCGACCAAGGTGCTGGGCAATTTATTGTCGATGGTGATTTGACTTTTGCGACTATCGATAAGAAAACGGTCAAATCATTTGATTTTCTAAACACGACTAAATTTGCCACCATTGATCTTGGTCGTGTAACTTGCACCGATAGCGCGGGTCTCGCACTGATGATTGAATGGATAAAACACGCCCGTTACAATAGAATCCAGTTACAATTTAAAAATATTCCAAAACAACTACACAATCTTGCCAAGCTCAGTGGTTTTGATAAATCCAGTTATTTTGCAACAACAGACCTGTAAGGTTTTTAAAACCTGACAGATCTACGTCTCTCACCTCTCACCTATCACCTCCCCATTATGGACAAATTAATAATTACTGGCGGCACACGACTCTCTGGAGAACTGCGCATTTCTGGCGCGAAAAACGCCGCACTTCCTATTTTAGCGGCAACACTACTGTCAACAACCCCTGTCAGCGTCGGCAATATCCCGCATTTACACGACATCACCACTACAATGGAGCTACTCGGTCGTATGGGAGTCAACTTGCTAGTTGATGAAAAAATGAATATCGAAGTCGATAGCAACTCCATCACCAGCTACGAAGCCCCTTACGAATTAGTGCGTACCATGCGAGCGTCTATTTTGGTATTGGGTCCTTTATTAGCACGCTTTGGTGAAGCTCATGTTTCCCTTCCTGGTGGTTGTGCAATCGGTACACGTCCTGTCGATATTCATTTGAATGGCTTAATAAAAATGGGCGCGGACATCGTTGTCGAAGGCGGTTTTATTCACGCTAAAGTCGATAGGCTCAAAGGCTGTCGTTTAGTGCTGGAACAAATCACCGTGACAGGCACAGAGAATTTACTGATGGCGGCAACACTCGCCTCAGGCACAACTATCATCGAAAACGCAGCTAAAGAACCCGAAGTCACTGACTTAGCGTATTTCCTCAATGCAATGGGCGCGAAAATTACAGGTATCGGCACCGATGTATTAATCATTGAAGGCGTGGAAAAATTAGGTGTAGAAGGACTGCACTATGACATCCTACCTGACCGTATTGAAACAGGCACTTATTTATGCGCGGCGGCTATTACTGGCGGCAAAGTCAAATTGAAAAATACTCGCCCCGATATACTCGATGCTGTATTAGAAAAACTCGTTGAAGCAGGCGCGGAAATTACCACAGGTGAAGATTGGATTGCCCTAGATATGCACGGCAAAAAACCCAAAGCTGTGTCTTTGCGTACTGCTCCCTATCCTGCATTTCCAACTGATATGCAGGCACAATTTATCGCCATGAATTGCGTTGCCGATGGAGTTGGGATTATCACTGAAACCATTTTTGAAAATCGCTTTATGCACGTTCAAGAACTACAACGTATGGGCGCGAATATCAAACTGGAATCCAACACTGCTATCTGTACAGGCATGAAAAAATTAACAGGTGCGCCTGTGATGGCGACTGACTTAAGAGCCTCCGCTAGTTTAGTCATTGCTGCCTTAGTTGCCGAAGGCAGTACTCTCGTGGATCGCATTTATCACATCGATAGAGGCTACGACCACATTGAAGAAAAACTCTCTCAATTAGGCGCGACCATCCGCCGCGTTCCTCAATAAGGTTTTACTATGCTCACCATTGCAGTATCAAAAGGCAGAATTTATGAAGAAGCCCTGCCTTTGCTGGCAGAAGCGGGTATCGTCCCAATAGATGATCCCAAAACCTGCCGCAAATTGATTTTAAACACCACCCGCGAAGACGTGCAACTGGTCATTATCCGCGCTACCGATGTGCCGACTTTTGTCGAATACGGCGCGGCTGATTTAGGTATCGCGGGTAAAGACGTACTCATCGAACACGGTGCAGAAAGTCTCTACGAACCGTTAGACCTAGGTATTGCCCGTTGTCGGCTAATGACCGCCACGCGTAAAAACGCACCGCCCATTAAAGGACGGGTACGCGTGGCTACCAAGTTTGTCAAAATTGCTGAACGCTATTTTGCCAGTCTGGGCATACAAGCCGAAATAATCAAATTGTACGGCTCTATGGAACTCGCCCCGCTAGTCGGCTTAGCCGATTGCATCGTGGATTTAGTCGATACAGGCAATACCCTAAAAGCCAACGACATGGAACCGCGTGATTTAATCATGAACATCAGCTCACGCCTAGTCGTTAACAAAGCCGCCATGAAAATGAAAAATGCCCCGATTGCTGAATTGTTAGCGCAGTTTGAGCGGACGTTGGCGAAGCGGTGAGTAATAACCCAAGCTGACACTCTCTTTAATTTTTACTGACTCGCCTAATCTAATCTTATGTCTAATTTAATTATTCAAAAACTTAACACTACCTCAGTCGATTTTGACCAACAATTAAAAAATTTGCTGGCATGGAATGAAACTGATGATTTGGATATTCATAAACGGGTATTAGATATTATTGCCGATGTCAGAAAACGCGGTGATGCGGCGGTGATTGAATACACCAATCGGTTTGATAATCGTGAAGTGATTAACGCGAGTGAGTTGGAAATATCGAAAGAAATATTGCAAACCGCTTGGGAAAACTTACCCGAAGCACAATCGCAAGCCTTACAAACCGCCGCTGATCGGGTTCGTGCGTATGCCGAACATCAAAAAATTCAACCGTGGCAATATACCGAGGCAGACGGCACGGTATTGGGACAGAAAATCACCCCGTTGGATCGCGTGGGGTTGTATGTGCCAGGCGGCAAGGCAGCGTATCCGTCGTCGGTGTTGATGAATGCTATTCCTGCGAAAGTCGCAGG
This sequence comes from Methylococcales bacterium, assembly GCA_037133675.1. Lineage (GTDB taxonomy): Bacteria > Pseudomonadota > Gammaproteobacteria > Methylococcales > Methylomonadaceae > UBA4132. Next base: position 32,616 of record JBAXNR010000030.1, on the reverse strand, counting down.
TGTGGGCGAATTGATTATGGTTGTACCTACGCCTAACGGTGACAGCAATGAACTGGTATTGGCGGCGGCTTATCTGGCGGGTGTCGATAGAGTGTTCAGCATCGGCGGAGCGCAAGCGGTGGCGGCGTTGGCTTATGGCACACAATCCATTCCAGCGGTGGCAAAAATTGTCGGGCCGGGTAATATCTATGTAGCAACCGCGAAAAAATTGGTCTTCGGGCAAGTTGGTATCGACATGATTGCAGGCCCTTCGGAAATTTTGGTGATTTGTGATGGCAAAACCAACCCAGATTGGATTGCAATGGATTTATTCTCGCAAGCCGAACACGATGAAAAAGCACAGGCGATTTTAATTAGTGATGATCGGATTTTTTTAAGTGCGGTTGAGCAAAGTATTAACAAACTGTTGCCGACGATGGAACGTGCTGACATTATCCGCGCTTCTTTATCCACACGCGGCGCGTTTATTAAGGTGGTTGATTTAAACCAAGCGGCAGAAGTAGCAAATATTATTGCGCCTGAGCATTTAGAATTATCAGTCGAAAATCCAGAAGCCTTATGTGAACAAATCCGCCACGCGGGGGCAGTTTTTATGGGACGCTACACCGCCGAAGCCCTAGGCGATTATTGCGCGGGCCCTAATCACGTCCTGCCAACTTCCAGCACAGCGCGGTTTTCATCACCCTTAGGCGTGTACGATTTTCAAAAACGTAGCAGTTTAATTAATTGCTCAGAAAGCGGCGCGAGTGAATTGGGTAAAACCGCTTCTGTGTTAGCGCGAGGTGAATTTTTAACCGCTCATGCGCGGTCTGCGGAATATCGCATTAAATAATATGAATGGTAAAGAAATCATTACACGTTTGAAAAAAGAGGGATGGATACTGGTTAGAGTCAACGGTAGTCATCACATCATGAGAAAAGCAGGGGCTTTGCGAGATATTCCTATTCCCGTACATGGTAGTAAAGACTTAGGTATTGGCGTAATCAAATCTATCGAAAAACAATCAGGAGTAAAGTTAAGATGAATGTTGGTTTTCCTTACACCGTTGAAGCCGAAGAAAACGGCGTTCTGTTCGTGCAGTTTATTGATATTGAAGAAGCCTTTACTCAATGTGATAATCTGGAAGAAGCTGCTTTTAATGCGGCTGAAGTATTATCCGCCATGTTAGAAAGTCGCCTGGAAATGAATCAAACCATTCCCGAAGCATCAATTTGCCCTGAAGATGGTTTTTTAGCCTATCCAGAGCCTAAAATTCAAATGGCTATTTTAATGAAAAAGGCAAGAGGTAATCGTTCAATCGTGGAATTAGCAAATGCAATGAACACGACTTTATCCAATGTGGAAAAACTCGAAAATCCGAGAAACTCAGCCAGCTTAAATCAATTACATAAAGCCGCCAAAGCATTAGGTAAACGTTTAGTGTTGTCATTGGAATAAAAAGTAGTATCGGATTAAATAATCTATGCTTTATAGTTCCACCACTCCAGCGTGGCAACTCATAAAGCATGGCTAAGAATATTTTACATGATGAAAATACACGAGATTTTGACTTTATTAAAAGAAGACGGTTGGTATCTTGTTACAACACGCGGAAGCCATCGGCAATTCAAACACCCAATTAAAACAGGACGTGTGACTGTCTCTGGAAAACCCAGCGATGATTTAGCTATTGGTACATTAAACAGCATTCTGAAACAAGCAAAACTCAAGGAGTAACTTATGCGTTACGCAATCGTTGTTGAAAAAGCAGAAAATAATTACTCAGCCTATGTTCCAGATTTATTGGGTTGTGTTGCCACAGGTGCGACCCTTGAAGAAGCCAAGCGTGAAATTCGTACCGCCATCGAATTTCATCTTGAAGGTATGATTGAAGACGGTTTACCGATTCCACAACCAACCAGTATTGTTGAATATATTGAAGTGGCGGCGTAACATATATTTTTATAGTTCCCACCGCTCCAGCGTGAGAACTTATCCTGCAATGCTCTGGCGTTGTGTGACGATGAAATACCGAACCCAAAACCTGTTAAGAAAAACGGGAGGCAATAGTGAGTAAAACGGATAAATTGCTGGAATCGTTTATTAACACCCCGTTTCCTACATGGAAGGACTTGGTAACATTGCTGAGTAAGTTTGGTTATGTTAAGTTGGAAGGCAAAGGTTCTAGGGTCAGGTTTGTGAATGCCGAGAAACGAAGTATTTTTGAATTACATCGCCCACACCCAAGTAATACCATCAAGGCATACATTAAAAGCGAGATTGTTAGAGAGTTGACTATTCAGGGGTTTATTAAAAAATGAAACATTTTCACTATAACGGTTATTCAGGTAGCGCGAAAATTAGCGTTGAGGACAGTTGTCTATTCGGCAAAATTGAGTATATCAGCGATTTAGTCACTTACGAAGCAGATACCGTCGAGCAACTAGAAGCTGAGTTTAGACTTGCAGTCGATAGTTACATTGAAACGTGCAAAGAACTTGAATTAAAACCCAAAAAATCTTTTAAAGGTTCTATCAATGTAAAGCTAAAGCCTGAGATTCACGATAAGGCATCCAGCAAAGCAGACGATATAGGGAAGTCGCTTAATGAGTATATTGCCGAAATAATAAAGCGGGATATTGAAAACCACGCTTAAAAACTGGCTATATTGTAAGTACATGCTATCTACTTGCTCATGCGTGTTCTGCAAAATATCGCATAAAATAGAAAAATTGGAGTCCAATGGCTTTTAGCTATTGGCATAAAAACAGCTAAAGCTGTTTTACTCTGCTTATAGTTCCCACCGCTCCAGCGTGGGAACTCATTCGGCAACGCTCTGGCGTTGCATGACTATGAAGATGCTGGAGCGTCAACTGAGGCATTCCAACGCAGAGCGTTGGAACGATGCAAACCTACGAGCTAGGAGTTCAAGTTAATGGATGCTATTTTTTTATTTTTTTTTGGTTTTGTTTTTATTTTTTCTCTTGGGCTGACTCATAGTTTTATCTATGGCTTCATTATAACTATTAGTATTTTTTTCATTTTCGGACTTATCTCGAAACAGATGGAAGCCTCTAAAAAAGTTTCTAAAGAAGCTAGGTGGAAGCGGGAAAAAGAAGAAGAACAGCGCAAACAAAAAGAAGAACAACTAAAATTAGAAGAAAAAAGAAAACAGCTAATAGAAGAAAAAAGACCGCGAGATATTAAGGAATATCATCGAATTATTAATTGTCCCCTTTGCGAGGGAAATGGCAAAGCGTATATCAAAATAGACACAGAAAAATATCAAAATGGTCAAGAAGAGATAACTTTATATCTTTCTTCGAGAAATAGTTATGATTGGCATCAAAATAATTTTATTAGACTTCATCTTTATGATAAATCATATGATTGTGCGTTAAAGTTATGTCCTTATTGTAAAGGAGAAGGCATAGCCTATGCTTGGTATGGAAAGATAGTAGCTTCCAAAATAAAATGTGACCAATGCCAAGGAAGCGGACAAATAACTACGAAAATTAAGTTAGAAATAGGGATGGGAGACAAAAAAATTACTTGCGCCAAATGTAACGGAATTGGTAGTTTCCAAGTACCTGAAAAATCGGTTGTTCATGTTAAAACTAAATCAGGAGGTATAAACGAAGACTCTGTAGAGGGTAAATGTGAGGAAGGCGAAAAAATTGGAGATTATCCAAAAAGATTTATCCTAGAAATAACGAAGGATAATAAAGAACTCCTAGAAAAATCGAAACCTAGGACTTCATAATGTGCGGAAGATAGAATTAAGCAGTTTACTTAGACTGTTAGTTTTTAGATTCTAAATGAAATTTTATGCAATTTTGGAGATAGTTATGGCTGAAGAAAAAATTAGGTGTGGAAGTTGTGGTACTGATAATTGGGTAGACCCTTGGTCAACGACATCTTGCAAAAAATGTGGTTCACCCATTAAAGGCACAAAGGCAAAAATAACTTGGATAGGACGTATTGAAGCTCAGAGTAATTTGACAAATATGTGGGGATTGATACGCCCCATCCCGATTGCTGATATTAAAGTCTGACACTGTACACTTCCAACTCGTAAGGCGGAATAGCTTGCGTATTCCGCCGAATTTGACTTTATCATACGGCGGATTACGCTATCGCTAATCCGTCCTACCTAAAACCCATACAATATTAAATCTAACTTAACAGAACGAAGCGCGACGGGGTATTCACCCCGTCGCAACGTTTTAATTGTCACCGCGTACGTTGGGTTGAGGTACGAAACCCAACTTTTCATCAACTGCATTCTTGTTGGGGTTCGTGCCTCACCCCAACCTACAAATCCATACAATATTAAAACCAACACGGAGCAAATCATGTTGTTTCACGTCACACTAGAACAAGCGGAAGATGATTGGATAGTTGTTGAATGTCCAGCACTGTCAGGCTGTGTTTCTCAATGTAGAGATGAGCAGGAAGCACTGGAAAATATTAAAGAAGCGATTACCGCGTGGTTATGGGCTGAGGATATGAAAGCGTTTTCAATGCTTAACAATAAATCAGAACATCCTGCCATTGTGGTAGCCGTTTGATGATGGGTAAGTTAGGTAACAATCAGGTAAGGATGCCGTTAAAGTGTTTCAAAAATTAGGCTGGCAAGTAATTGGTCAAGTCGGCAGTCATGTTGTTATGGTAAAACAGGTATGCGGGTAAATCTTTCGATTCCTCAGCATAAAGAATTGTCAGTCGGTACATTACGCGCATTGATCCGTGATGCTGGATTAACAGTTGATGAGTTTTTAGCTATGTTATGAGATTAGCAACATTTAACCTGTACATTGGGCTTAGACTTAAGCGACCCCCAATATTTTTTGGTAGTGATAAATAGTGAGTGATTTTATATTTTGACACCATGAAATACAAACCAGGGGTTTGAATTCCTATCACTCACTGTTTATGGCTACCTATTTTTTTAAACCGTTGTTTTGTTGGGGTTCGACGCTCACCCCAAGCTACATAAAAACTATCATGTCAAAAATCAATATAAATAATTTATTTCGCCCCGAAGTATTAGCCCTTTCTGCTTACCATGTCGCTGATGCGGCAGGTTTTATTAAATTGGATGCTATGGAAAATCCTTATAGTTGGTCAGAAGATTTTAAACAACAATGGTTAGCGGCGTTAAAAGACTGCGAGTTAAACCGTTATCCAGACCCCGAAGCGCGGCACACAAACGCGACCATTAAGCGCGTTAATGGCATAGCAGAGCAGTTTGATGTGCTGTTAGGTAATGGTTCGGATGAGATTATTCAGTTGTTGTTGATGGCATTGCCGCCGACTGCCAGTGTGTTAAGTACTACGCCCAGTTTTGTGATGTATAAGCAAATCAGCGATAGTTTGGGCTTGAGTTATCACGGTGTGCCGCTGTTGGAGTCGTTTGATCTGGATGTTGCCGCGCTGCTGGCGGTGATTCATGAACAGCAACCTGCGGTGATTTTTTTGGCGTATCCGAATAATCCTACGGGTAATTTATTCAGCGAGGCGGCGATTATAGCCATTATTGAAGCCTCCAACGGTTTGGTGGTGATTGATGAAGCTTACGCGCCGTTTGCTGATGCCAGTTTTATGAATCGATTGGGGCAGTATGATAATTTGCTGGTGATGCGCACGGTATCAAAACTGGGCTTGGCGGGTTTGCGTTTGGGTTATATTGCTGGATTGCCCGCGATTATCGAACAGCTTAATAAAATCCGTTTACCTTATAATATCAATATCTTAACTCAAACGAGTGCGGAATTCGCTTTATCAAACCATGCGGTATTTGATGAGCAAACACAGGCGATTTGTGCGGATCGTGCGTTGGTGTTTGAGCAATTAAACGCTTTGGATGGTATTACGGCTTATCCCAGTGCCGCGAATTTTATTTTATTTAAAACCCCGAAAGGACGTGCTACCGAAATTTTCCTGTCTTTGAAACAACAAAACGTGTTGATTAAAAACATGAGTCCGCAAGCGGGTTTATTAAGCGATTGCTTGCGGGTAACGATAGGTAAGCCTGAGGAAAATGCGGCGTTTTTGGCTGCGTTGCGGAACAGTTTGGTAGCGTAGTTTCAACGTGTGGAGCGTGGCGGAACGTAGGGTGAAAAACGACTGGATCACGAAAAGTCCTGTATTTCATAAGCTTCATCTGTGCTACTCGTTATAATATTCACAAGAGTCATGTTATAGTTCACATTGTCATGTAACTAATTAAATATACTTAGTATTTAAGTAGTTACAGACCTAATAAAAATAACTATAACGAGGAGATTTACATGAAATTATTAAAAAGTGCTGTTGTAGCGACTACATTGGCACTGTCTTTGGGAGCTTTTTCGACTACTGCGTCTGCCGTCTGTTTAGGTATGGCTTGTATGTATAACAAAATGACCCCAATGGAAGGCATTGACGCTACTATGGGGCAAATCACTGACGCATTAACAGCTATTCAGGTAAGAAACAGCGGTGGTGCAGCAGGCAGTGATAAAGACAGTGACGATGTTATTGTCAATCATATCAAAGAGGCATTAAAATTAACCAAAGAAATCAATGCTAACGATAAACTCGACCGCAATCGTAACCGTGCTAATGATTATTTGAAAAAAGCACGAGCTGCTGTACAAGGTGGTGATTTGCCTAAAGCAACAGAAGACCTAGAAGAAGCTGAGAAACGTTTTGCAGCTCTTAAAGGTATGATTGATTTAACTCAAGACGATAGAGTATCTCAACAGACCAACCTGCTAAACCGTATTTTAGACACAACCGATACCGCCGCTGGTGCTCGTAAATAATGCAACAGAAACCGTAGGAATGTGGACTTTCGTCATGATCTTATTGTTCCCCATATTCCACACAGACTATTTTGAAATAGAAAAATTCATCGTTCCAACGTTGGAACGATGTCGGTTTGTTTAATTTGTTTGTTCAAGTCCCATCGCATAACGACTCAATAGCGATTTTGCTTTGGGAATATGATCCAGCAAGGTTAGTCCCACGTTTCTAGCCGCCGCTAACGGCAACCAATCATTAGAAAAAATGCGTATTACATTATTGGTGAAGCCAATCACTAGGTCGTGGTCTTTTTGTCTGGCTTTAGCGTAATCTTTCAGAAAATCCTCTGCACCAATGTCTTTAGCTGCTTGATACTGGGCAGTCAGTAGTCGCGCCAGTTCTATCACATCACGCAAGCCTAAATTAAAGCCTTGTCCTGCGACGGGGTGGAGTTGATGGACGGCATTACCAATAATCACCGCTCGGTTGGCAATCATTTTTTCAGCGCGTATAAGCGATAAAGGGAAAGCCCGTATCGGTGCGCTTAAATTGAGTTTACCTAGTTTGTAACCAAAACAGGCTTGTAATTCTGCCAGAAAATCGGCTTCGCTGGCTTGCATCAGGGCTTTTGCGTCTTCTGTCGTGCGTGTCCATACGACCGAGCATTGGTTATTGGCTATGGGTAATAATGCCAAAGGCCCTGAGGCGGTGAAGCGTTCAAAGGCAGTATTTTTATGGGGCAGGGTGGATTGTACGGTGGTGACTAAGGCGGTTTGTCCGTATTCGGTGATGTGTTGGGCGATGTTCAGTAATTGACGAATGGATGACTGCCCGCCGTCTGCACCGACTAATAATTTAGCGGTCAACGTTAGCGATTCATCGCCTTGTTGAATGCTGACATTAATTGCATCTTCACCAGATTCCAATCCAACTACACGCGCTGGACATATTCGCACGCTATCGCTATCAGCGACTCTGTGTGCGGCGTGGGTTTCTAAATCACGCGCGGCAATCACATAACCTAGTGCAGCAACGTGTTCTTTTTCGGCACTTAAACGGGTTTTTCCAAAATGTCCTTTATCAGAAATATGGATATTTTTGATAGAAGTAGCTGCGTGGATAATGCCTTGCCACACGCCGAGTTGTTCGAGTTGTTTGACTGTGCCAGCGGCTAATGCCAAAGCGCGGTCGCCAGAAGGGAAGTTGGCGAGTTGTTCAGGGGTATTGGCTTCGATAATGGCACAACGCAAGCCAGTGTCTTTTAATGCCAGTGCGAGACAGTTACCCGCTAAGCCACCACCGACGATGATTAAGTCATAATTATGCTGCATTTCGCGCTGCCTGCATTAAACTTTCAATGTCTGCGATGTTTTTAGGCACATCACGGCTAAGTACCTCATGACCGTCTGCGGTGACTAAAATATCATCTTCGATACGAATGCCGATACCGCGCCATTGTTCGTCAACGGTTTTGCAATCGGCAGGAATATATAAACCAGGTTCGATAGTCAGTACCATGCCTTTTTCTAATAATCGCCATTCTTGATTGATTTTATAATCGCCGACATCGTGGACATCCATGCCTAACCAATGCCCAATGCGGTGCATATAAAACTGTTTGTATTTTTCATTTTTAATCAGGGTGGCGACTCTGCCTTTTAATAGCCCAAGTTTAACCAGTCCTTTAGTGAGGACAGTCACTGAGGCTTCGTGGGCGAGCTGCATAGATTGTTGAGGTTTAATTTCTTCAATGGAAGCTAATTGGGCATCGAGTACCAATTGATATAGCTGTTTTTGCGGCTCGCTAAAATGCCCAGAGACGGGGTAAGTGCGGGTAATGTCGGCGGCGTAGTGGTCGCATTCCGCGCCTGCATCCACCAGTAATAAGTCACCATTTTTTAATTTAGCGGCATTGTCGGTGTAATGCAGTGTGCAGGCATTTTTACCCGCTGCAACGATGGACGGATAAGCGACTGCGCGTAAGCCATCTTGTAAAAAGTGATTGATAATTTCGGCTTCAATTTGATATTCATACAAGCCAGCTTTGCATTTTTGCATGGCTTTAACGTGAGCTGCCGCCGAAACGGTCGCCGCACGACGCATTAACTTTAATTCTTCCGCGCTCTTAAATAAGCGCATTTCATGCAGAATATGCTCTAACGACACTAACTCACCAGGGGCATTCACGCCAGTTCTGGATTGCCGCCGAATATGATTAATCCAGTCCAGCAATTTATGATCTAACTCAGAATCGCGTCCCATCGGATAAAAAACTTTGGTTTTATTTTCCAACATTCCTGGCAAAATATCGTTTAAGTCTTCGATAGGAAAGGAATCATCCGCCGCATAATGGCTAGTCGCACCTTCTAATCCTGCGTGTGCGCCTTCCCACAGTGCTTTTTTCTCATCAAATTCACGGCAAAATAAAATGTATTCGCCTTGTTCGCGCTCAGGAATAAACACCGCTAAGGAATTGGGTTCATTAAAACCTGTTAGATAATAAAAATCGCTGTCTTGGCGAAATGGATAATTAACATCTCGATTTCGTGTGTGGGTTGATGCACTGCCTATCAATGCTAAATTACCTTTGCCGATACGCTGCATCAGCTGTTTACGGCGTTTTTTAAATTCACTTTGTTTCATTTTGCTCCGTTTAATGATCCGTCTTAGGGCTTAATTCATCGCGTAGTAATAACACGGCAGTGCGTAAATATTCGGTTAGTTCCATGAACGCCATTTCATCGTCTTCATTTGCGTCTTCAGCGTCGGTATCCAACTTAGTAAATTCGGTAATATCTTTTAATATTTCGTGGGCATCTCTTGAGTAATTCACCTTCATTGTCCCAGAACCTACACCAAACAAAAATCCCTGACACCAGCTTTTTAAGGCGGTAATTTGTTCGATAAACGGCATATCATCATCGGGTAAGAATAAATCAAATTCAAAATCTTCACCTGCTAACAATCGCCTTGTTTCTTCAAAGAGATTAACGAGCAATAATTTTTGTTCGTCTGGCATGGAGGAGGCATCAGGCAATAACTCGCTTAGCCAATAACCACTGTCGATTGTTGAATTTGCACATAACAAACCTGTTGCCATGCCGTGTGCTTCAGCCGCGCAAAAAGCGACTTCATTTTTTACAAGTATTGCGTTAATTATCGGGTAAGCCATAATAGTGTCACTATCGCTAAACTAAAAATAGTGCTTATGCTACCATTGATTTTTAGCGATGATAAAAATTGTTAATTTTGATAGTCTAACAACTTATTACGCTCCCTATAAACTACTGTGCGAATCTTATTAAAACATTAGCTGTTAATGACTTACCGCGATTGAATCATTACTATGACCCAAAAATATAAATCTTTAGAATTAAAAGACCTTGAAGATAAGTTAGATCAGCTTATCGCCCAATACCAATACGTCAAAAATGAGAATACCTCACTCAAAACCAAACAAGAAGTGCTGATGATGGAAAAAGCCAAATTACTGGAAAAAACCACGCAAGCCAGAACACGCGTTGAAGCAATGATTACTCGTCTAAAAGAAATGGAGCAAGGCTCATGAGTCAAAAACCCCAGCCCGTATCACTAACCATTATGGGCAAAGAATATAAAATCGCCTGTGACCCTGATGAACAAGATGATCTGATTCGTTCAGCACATCAACTTGATGCACAAATGAGCAAAATGCGTGATGCAGGTAAAGTCAGTGGGTCTGATCGTATTGCCGTCATGGCGGCTCTTAATCTAGCTCACGAACTGCAATTGATAAAAACTCAAAATGCCCTACTCACAAGAAACTTAAATGAGTGTTTGGTAAAATTGAGTCAAAAAATAGAAAACGTTTTAGAAAAACCCTAAACACGGTAAACTATAAGCGTATCTCCTGCGGCGTTCGAGAGTGGGCTGGGTGTTTCCTGAACCTATATTGACCCCGGGGGCGAATATCTGTTATGGCGTGTACGCCCATTCATTTGGGAAACCCGATTAGCAGAAAGCGTCCCCACTTGAACCTTCGGTTCAAGGACGAAAGCACATAGCGGCGCACGCGGGTGATACTTTTAAAATTTTTTACTCTGCTTGTCCGCCAAAATCCATTTCAACTTTGCCATTGGCCAGCTTTAAATTCGCGGCAAACTCGGTATCTTTGTTGGATTTAAACCCCGTTAAAATCCCCGTTTCACCATTGGCTAGTAATTTTTTAGCCAAGCTCAGTGTTATTTGTTGATGAGCAATGGTTTTCCAAATCACCATCTTACAACCGTTGCGCCATTCGCTACAACTGTATGCCTTGGCAGTTTCAATCACTTTACCATTACACAATGGGCAATCTGCCAATGCGTTATGAATCACAGGCTTAACGCCTTGATTTTCTAATGCCTGATAGCCGCAAACACCCTGTTTATTCAGCGTCAATTGGGCATGAAATACCTTGTCATCAATTTTAACCGCGTAGGCTTTTAGAGTGCGCTGGTTTTGCAATAATTGGCTGGCTAGGTCTTTATCAATCGGTACGCCGTAAAGTTGTTTCCATAACACAAAGCTACAGCCGTTTTTCCAATCGCTACAGCCGTAGCCTTTTCTGCCTTCAATAATCGGATGCTGACACAATGGGCAATCACCTAGTCGGCTAATGTCATACAAGGGTTGCTCGGCTTCTTGTTTTATTTTTTGGGTAAACGCCTTAATCTCTGCCATAAATACATCAGGATTGTATGCGTTGTGTTCTATTTTTTTCAGCTTAGCTTCCCATTCGCCTGTCATTGCCGCAGATTTTAAACTGTCATTACTAATTAACGAGATCAACTGTCGTCCTGATTCGGTGCTGATTAGATTCTTTTTTTGCCGCTGAAGATAATGACGAGTTATTAAAGTCTCAATAATCGAGGCGCGAGTTGCAGGCGTACCTAGCCCTTTTTCTTTCAAGGCTTCTTTGAGCAATTCATCTTCACAGGTTTTGCCCGCTGATTCCATCATGCCCAATAACGTGGCTTCATTGTACGGTTTGGGCGGCGTGGTTTTTCCTTGCGTGATAGATGGTTGCTGTGCGCCTGATTCGCCTTTGATAAATGGCGGTAGGATTTTCACATCTTTTTCGGTCTGATTGGTGCGGTCATTTTTATACAACGCTTGCCAGCCGAGTGATTCGATAATTGTGCCAGTGGTTTTAAATTTCGCATCATGCACAGAAGCTAACACCGTGGTACAAGCCTTGATACAGGGAGGATAAAACGCCGCAATAAACCGTAACGCAATCGCCGCATAAACGTTGTATTCTTCATCGCTCAAATTGGACGGTAAAATAGTGGTGGGAATAATCGCGTGGTGATCGGTAATTTTGGCATCGTTCACATAGCGGCTACTCAGCACCAGCTTATCAACAGCTAAGGGTGTGATTTGCGTGGCAAAGTTAATGCGTAATTTTTCCAATAACGGCTTAACACTGGCTTTCATGTCGTTGCTTAAATAACGGCTATCAGTACGCGGATAAGTGATGTGTTTTTTCTCGTATAACGATTGTGCTATCGTCAAAGTTTGGTCAGCGGTTAAGCCATAACGAATATTCAAATCTTTTTGCAAATCGGTTAAATCATAAAATAACGGCGAATAAATCTGCTCACGCTTGCCATTAACCGCCGTGACTACTAAATCAACGCCTGTGATTTGTGCGGCTAAAGTTTCAGCAGTGGCTTTAGTATCAAAACGTCCGCCCGTGTATTGAAAATCCACCTCCCTATATAAACTGTGCAGCTCCCAAAAATCTTTGGGAATAAATTCACTAATTTCGCTATCTTTCTGCACAATTAACGCGAGTACAGGCGTTTGCACCCGCCCCAATGTCCACAATCGCCCTTGTTGTCCGAATTTCAGCGTATAAAGCCGCGTGGCATTTAAGCCCACTATCCAATCAGCTTCACTCCGACATTTTGCTGCACGGTATAAGCCTTGATAGACTTGTCCATCTTGGAGCTGAGTAAAACCTTTCTGTATCGCCTCATCGGTCAACGAACTAATCCACAGGCGTTTAATCGGTTTTTGTGTGCATTCCGACCACGCTAAAATGTATCGGAAAATTAACTCGCCTTCTCGCCCCGCATCGGTTGCGCAAATAATTTCTGTCGCAGTACTGAACAAGCGTTTGATGATGTTCAGTTGCTTTTGCGCACCCGCATCGTCTTTAGCTTTTAGTTCAAACGGCTCTGGAATAATGGGCAAGGCATCCAACGTCCAACGTTTCCACTCAGGTTGATAGTCATCAGGTTCTTTTAATTCAACCAAATGTCCAAACGCCCAAGTAATTTGATAGCCATTGCCTTCAAAATAACCATCGTATTTACGATTAATATTCAAACAACTGGCGATACTACGCGCCACAGCGGGTTTTTCAGTGAGTATAACTTTCATGCGCTATTGAGTATTTTTGAAAAAATGTGCAGTTATACACGCCATCTACCTTTACGCATAAACAAAAAAATTATATTCAGTGGATATTCAGCTAGTAAGCTGTATTGTATCCGTGAAGCAAAAGTTTATTGAGGACACTGTCATGAAAAAAATACTATTTATCTGTTTAGCACTGATATTGAACGGCTGTATCGCGCCTTATGGTTACGGTCACGGTTATGGAGGTAATTCCTACTATCAGCAGCCTTATTACAATAATTATTCGCGTGGCTACGGCGGTTACAGGGGTGATCATGATGGCTATAGAGGTAGTTACGGCGGCTATAGAGGCGGACATCATCATTAATCACTGTTCAAATCTGCTGAGAGTGACTTAGTTAATGTCACGTTTAATGTTACTTCCCTCTGATTGATAGCTTAATAAACACGATAAGATGCGTTTATAGATACCGTGATGTATGCAAAAAATCCTTCATTGACTGATGCTAAATTAAGAGAATCCATGAAAGACATTCAACCTTCCTTTGATGATGGTATGAAGCTGCCAACCAATCCCAGTGATAGCAATGAGTTTCGCCTGCATGAGTTATTTATCGCCTAACAGATTGATATTTTTATCTAAAAAGATGTGGGTAATGGACAGATATCATTACTAATCGATTATTTCTGTAGTATAACGATAAATTTTAAGTGTATTTGACCAATAATCAGGCGATAAGCCTGCTTTTTGTTTTAGATGCCGTAAAAATTGCTGAGGATCGGGTAGTTGTTCCCAGACTGAGGGTAAAAACGTACCGCGTTGATGACCTTCTTGCAAAATTAAGCCGTCAATATTCGGCTGTATTTGGTTTACTAAATCCTGTTCTGAGCTGAATATCATAGGTTCAGAAGGACTGAGTATGGACAGATGAATGTCTAGGTCTGCGAGTTCTTGCGCGGTTAAGGGGGGAAAACGTGGGTCTCTAAACGCAGCATAAAAGGCGTTTTCGGCAATGTCTTCAACCAGTGGTCTAACAGCGGTTAACATACCGATACAGCCGCGCAGTTGCCCGTGTTTTTGTAGCGTGACAAAAGTCGCTCGCTGTACGGTTAATTCGGATGGAAAATCAGCTAGGTCTACCTTTAGGGGGTTACCTGTCGTTAAACCGTGCTGTATGGCTTTTTTTGCCAGTATTAGCAACTGTTGTTGCTGGTCTTTATTCAATGATGTACGCGCCATAGCCTACCACCCTTTGTTTGTCGCCTGCGGTATCGCCAGAATTGCGCAGGTCTATGTTTTTAACGGTTAATGAATTATCTCTTGCCAGTTTTAATAAGCCGCTGATAGGTACTCTGCCACAGGCTGAATCAAAGTTTAGTTTTTCGTATTGCAGGTTTTCTATTGCCGCACTGGTGGCACTGTCTAGGCGTTGTGCAGTGACATAGTCGTGGTAATGGCTTAAATCCGAGCTGATAACGATCAACGTTTCATCACTGCCCCATAAGGCAGTTAGGACTTGACTCACTTGTTCAGGTGAAGCATCTCCTGCCACTATCGGCACGATACTGAAATCATCCAGCATAGCTTGTAAAAACGGCAGTTGTACTTCTAAACTGTGTTCGTGACTGTGGGCTTGTTCTATGTATTGGACAAACGATAGCTGAGCTATCGTTTGTACGGCTTGTGTATCAACAGGAATACTGCCTAACGGTGTGATAAACGTGTTTGCTTGACTGACGGCTAAGCCTTGAAAGCCAACTCGATGGGATGGACCTATCAATACAACCCGCCTGATGCGTGAGTGGACGGTTTTTAATCGCGCATAAGCCGTTGCGGCAATCTCGCCTGAGTAGATATAACCCGCATGAGGTGCAATAATGGCTTTGGGGGCTTTTGCATCAGTTTCTGCGTTGTGTAAATAGTGCGTCAGTATCTGTTGAAGTTGCTGTGGATTAGCAGGATAAAAACTACCTGCTACAGCGGGCTGTCTGTTCATCAGGGTCTCCTTTTACGATTAATTTTGAATGGGGGGAAAATTCTATGAATACAATATGCTTAATACTAACATTTTATATAAATGGGGGCGACAAATGACAACTTTTATTACGCATGATACGGTGCAAACTCGTTATTGGCATACGCTAGAAGATGGACGTGTGCAGTGTGATTTATGTCCACGATTTTGTAAGCTACATGAAGCGCAACGCGGGTTGTGTTTTGTTAGGCAAAATCTGGATAATCAGATCGTTATGACCAGTTATGGGCGTTCCAGTGGCTTTGCGATTGATCCTATCGAAAAAAAGCCGCTCAATCATTTTTTGCCAGGATCACCGATATTGTCTTTTGGCACTGCTGGTTGTAATTTGGCGTGTAAGTTTTGCCAAAATTGGGATATTAGTAAATCACGCGAAATGGATACCCTTATGAGCAAAGCATCTCCTGATGCGGTTGCGCAAGCGGCATTAGTGCATGGCTGTACGAGCGTCGCTTATACCTACAACGATCCTGTGGTGTTTCACGAATACGCGATTGATACCGCGCAAGCTTGCCGCGCTCTGGGGATAAAATCGGTGGCGGTGACGGCAGGTTATGTTTGTGAACAGCCTAGAGCAGAATTTTATGCGTTGATGGATGCGGCTAATATTGATTTAAAAGCGTTTAGCGAGCGATTCTATCATCACATCACGGGTGGACACTTACAAGCGGTATTAGAGACCTTGCAATACGTTAAACAGGAAACCTCAGTTTGGTTGGAACTGACGACCTTACTCATTCCAAACGAAAATGATTCGGACGCAGAATTGGAAGCGATGACGCAATGGGTGGTTGAAAATTTAGGGGTAGATGTACCTATGCACTTTACCGCTTTTCATCCCGATTGGAAAATGCAAGCTATTCCCCACACACCGTTACAAACTTTATTACGCGCCAGACAAATTGCATTAAAAAATGGGGTACGTTATGCGTATATCGGTAATGCACATGATAAAGCGGCGGACAGCACTTATTGTCATGGTTGTGGTCAGTTGTTGATAGGCAGGGATTGGTATCAATTATCCGAATGGAATTTGGATGCTTCAGGTTGTTGTCGTTTTTGTGGTGTAGGCTGTGCGGGAGTGTTTAATGCAAAAGCAGGGGATTGGGGTGCAAAACGTAGAGCTGTTGTTATCGACTAAGGCGGATAAACAAAAAACCCAGCAGTAAAGCTGGGTTTTTTGGTATTACCAAGTAATTACAGTGCGATAGAGCTTGAAACTTTTTGTTTGCTATCGTCTTGGCTGTCGATACAACCAGTTAAGCCAACGATCATTAATGCCATAGCCAAAATTGCTAAAACTTTTTTCATAGTATCCTCCAATGGGGGTTTAAATTATTTTTATGTGCGCTGTTACGAAAAGCACAGATAATTTATATCATGACTATCCTATCGATGCAAACAAAAATAGCTACCTTTTTTTTGATAGTGATGAATTATAAGGTGTTAATGTTTTCAGGTAAGTCAAATGAAATCACATCATTCGACCATGTAACTGTACCGATAGTCGTCCATTTTGAGTCGAAATTTTTGTGTAATTGATCGTAAACCCACTCGCTAGGCGCGTCAATTTTTTTCATTTTGATATGAAAAACAGTGTGATTTATATCTAATCCGATGCTCTTCCCCCAGAACGCAGTCACTTTCATAATAAATTTTCGGACTCGCTGATTATCGATGGTCGGGGTAACAGCAATATTAGCCCACATCGAATGTACACGTCCCCAATTTGGTGCGAGTATTCGTCCTTGTTCATTCACAAACGGTAGCCATTGCTCAACGCCGTTCTTATCGGTGTAAGTAATGGCTAAAATATGGTCGTAGCCCATAAAATGGTCGTGTAGATAAAGCGCGTGTGGCGTAATGCCTAAAAATAGCTGAGAAACCATAATTAGCGCGTTACTGGCTTGAGACACGGGTACGCTGAAGGGGCTTTTTTCAATGGCTAAATCAAGTCGGTAGAAAAGACCATAATGAATCGAGCTGTTTAACTGCAAAATGAGTATAAAAATCAAACTATTGGTCAGTTTTCTAGCAAATGCCTTGGGTTTACGAGTAGCGAATTGTTCAAATACACGATGATACAAGGTGTTATCGGCTAGTTTTTCTGAGATTAAACAATCCGATGAGCAAGTAATGCGTTGCCGATTGTCGGCAATAGAACGGTATTTTTTTGCCGCAATTTGGTAAATAACAGGCAAACGTAATATAAAACCGATTGGCGATAAATAGCCCATTTTTAGCATTATTTGGCTATAAGTATCCACGCCTGAATACACATTATTCTGGCTATCTACGGCATATAAATCTGTCAATAGAGTGGCATCACTGATATTCGCCAATGCGGGATATTGCGCCGCGTGTTGTTGCGCACTTTTGAAGTCTATACAACTGAAAATATCAAAATGATTAATTGTCAGCACCGTGCGATTACATAAAGGGCATTGCTGGTCATAAAAAACCGTCAACGCGGCTTGTTTAGCCGTTAATCGCTCACCAATGGCACGCCACCAGCTAAACGGTACGAGCAGTGTATAAAATACCGCCATACCCATGCCAAAAGGATAAATGTTCAAGGATAAGGTAATGCCCAGATGTAAACTCAGTCCAACGAATAAATAAATAACGCGAAACTGGCTACGGAAAAATAAAAAAATAAAGCCAAATTGAAATACTAAAATCGTATAGCCGATGGTTTTTTCCACTAACTCCAAATTTAACAACCACGACATATCTAACGCAGATACATAGTAAGGTTGGGTGGAAGGTAGCCACGAACCTAGCCCATTGCGCCAATGTTGGGCAAACATTTTATGAATAGACGAATCAAAATAAAGAAAGCCCAAACAAATCACCACAGGCAGAAGATAGGCGAGTATCGATACCGTTGGCTTTGCGTAACTTTGATACGGCGTAAAAGGCGTACTGAGTTTATACCGTAAATTATCGAGTGAAAATGCCCGATCTGCTGGCATAAACAGCAGAAAAAATCCTGCACCGATCATAAAAATGTCAAAGCCACCGTCAAAATCACGCTGCATGGTGGTGAAATTAACAAAGATTATCCAAAAAATGTAATTACTGAGCATCGCAAACGAATAGCGATAGCCCACTACCACAAAACAGGCAATCACAGCCCAAAGACATAAGAAAAATGGAATTGTTGGAAATTCGACATCGATATAGGGAATCGGGTCAAATATTAAATGATTGAAATATAACAGAAAAAATATTTCCTGTAGGGTAACAAGTCCATAAAAAACACGAAATAACCCAACACCTGTTGCGGGGGCTTGTTTGGAATGGAGTTTTGAAAGTGTAGCGATGAGTGTTTTATACATTTTGATTTTTTAAAAACCGCAAAACGTGTAAGTATAAAACAAATAGAAAATTTAGGTGTGGTAAAAACGAGGTCGCTACTCACTCAAAAGAATGAGCAACGACCCAACTCAGGTAATGTAAAGCTACAGACCTTATTGTTCGTCGTCTGGGTGTGGAGCAAAAACCCATTTTGCGAGAAAATAAACAGCTGCTATGACAACAACTGCTCCAATCATCCCTTTTGGTTCTTTTAACATTTCAGTCAAGTCTAATATAAAACCCATGAATATCTCCTACCTAATATTTTTTTTTGAGAAATTGCTAACTACATAGCAAGCGGAATTCGCATGATACTTTAGGCGACGCTAAAGTCAAGGCTTATTGTTGATAGTGTTTAAAAAATGAGGCAATATAAATATTGCGCATTGATATAGTTAAAGCTCGATAGCCAGTGTGGTATAGTTTAAACTCTGCGCTTTAAAGCAGATACACTAGGGGGAAAAATAATGAAAAAAACCGTTAAAATATTATCGTTAGCTTCAATTTTCTTGGCATTTTCAGTAAATGCGGATGTTCAACTAAAAGACAACACTGAGATTTTAGGAAAATGGAATCTCTATGCTGAAGCAATTAAACTAGATGGCGAACAAAAAGCAGTTAAAATTGAATGGGACTTTCAATCAGATGGTACGTTGCAGACAACGTCAACTGACTCGGTAGGTCGCACTAAAGAAATGAAAATTGCTATTAAATATTCCGTGGAAAACGGCGAAATTAAAAAGCAAACATCACCTGGACGCGAAAAATATGATTCTTGTAAGGTTCTTGAAAAAGACGATAGCAAGATGACTTTGAAATGTTCAGGTATGTTCTTTTTTCTAAAGAAATTATAACAAGTAGGGTAGGGTATAACTTATGATTGGCGCGATAGTAATGATTTTTGTAGCTCTTTGGGTATACCAATCAGCTATAAAAGCAAAAGTAGGTAATGTAATGATGTGGGTTGCGGGTGCCGCAGCCGTTTTTTTTATGATGCAGTTTTTATTGGTTGACATCAATGTAAATGTTTTTAGCTTAGATGGCTCTAAAACAGAAAGTACAGTGATGCAAAAATCATCAGATGAAGTGTGTAACCCCATTAAACCAAGTAAATCCAGCTCAAAAGCGGGTGAAGCAGACGGTGATATGGGACAATTCA
Source organism: Methylococcales bacterium (assembly GCA_037133675.1). Lineage (GTDB taxonomy): Bacteria > Pseudomonadota > Gammaproteobacteria > Methylococcales > Methylomonadaceae > UBA4132. The sequence continues at coordinate 12,905 of JBAXNR010000030.1, read as the reverse complement.
AAGATTCAAGCTGCTCCGAAGTACACGGCGAAGACAGACAAGATAAAGAGCGTTATTTGGGCTTTAGTGGCATACTTAAATCCCTGTATTTTGAACTCTCTCCTTCTCTTCTTAGCTTTTTGGCGATTGCGTTCTTACGCATTAAATTCATCACCAAAGAAGCGTTTTCAGTGACTAGCTTGTTCAGTGGTCTTCAAGAAATGTTTGCAGGGATATACCAAAATATCAAACAAAGCTTTAAGTCAGATTCCAAGTAGACAGGCTCGCTGCATTGATAAAAAGCCCAAGTATTGCTTGGGCTTTTTTTATGCGTAGTGCTAATCTTGTGACAGACTTACCATCCTACAGTATCATAGAAACCAGTAGAATAAGACCGCAAACAAACAACACGGTGAAAATCACCCCAGCGACCACATAAGTCGATAGTGATCCTTGTTCAAATTCTTTGCGTCTATTTTCATCACTTTGTACGCCCATAGCCGCAGAAAGAACACTTTTTATTAATTGTATAATTTTGGCTTTTGACACAATATCACCGACAAAAAGACAAAATAATAATGCTAGCTAACGCGTTAGGCAATGATTAGTTTTAAGCAACACATACATCCTAGGTAATTTTAATGAACAGAACAGACTTATTTAAACAACACTTGTCCCAACGTATTCTATTTCTCGATGGCGCGATGGGGACAATGATTCAAGGCTATAAGCTGGAAGAAAAAGATTATCGCGGGTCGCGTTTTGCGCAGTGGGAAACCGATTTAAAAGGTAATAATGATTTGTTGTCTTTAACGCAACCTGACATTATTCAAGCGATACACAGTGCGTATTTTGCCGCAGGTGCCGATATTGTTGAAACTAACACGTTCAACTCGACCACGATTTCTATGGCGGATTACGGTATGGAATCCTTAGCCTACGAAATTAACGTGGTTTCGGCAAAAATTGCCAGAGCTGCCTCTGAACAATACAGCACGCCCGAAAAACCGCGTTTTGTTGCAGGTGTCTTAGGACCAACGGCGCGTACTGCGTCCATGTCACCCGATGTCAACGACCCTGGATTTCGTAATATTTCTTTTGATGAGTTGGTCATTGCTTACACCGAAGCCACGCATGGACTTATTGAGGGTGGCGCGGATATTATTTTAATTGAAACGGTATTTGATACCCTCAATGCTAAAGCGGCTATTTTTGCAGTCGAACAAGTATTTGACAGCATTGGTTACAAATTACCTGTGATGATTTCAGGCACGATTACCGACGCATCAGGCAGAACCTTATCAGGGCAAACGGTAGGCGCGTTTTGGAATTCTTTAAAACACGTCAATCCTATTTCTTTTGGTTTTAACTGTGCATTAGGGGCGACTGAATTACGTCAATACATCGCCGAATTATCCAGCATTGCCGATACCAATGTATCCGCACATCCAAACGCAGGTTTGCCCAATGAATTTGGTGAGTATGATGAAACTCCTGAGCAAATGGCGGCAGAAATTGCTGATTGGGCAGCCAACGGCTATCTCAATATTATCGGCGGTTGTTGCGGCACTTCACCTGCGACTATTAAAGCCATTGTCAATGCAGTAGAAAAATACCCGCCACGCCCACTTCCAGTCATTGAAAAAAAATGTCGTTTGGCAGGGCTAGAACCAATGAGCATCGGCGCAGATTCCTTATTCGTCAATGTCGGTGAACGCACTAACGTTACAGGCTCAGCCGCTTTCAAACGCTTAATTATCGAAGGTAATTTTGAAGCTGCTTTAGACGTTGCCAAACAACAAGTCGAAAATGGTGCGCAAATTATCGACATCAACATGGATGAAGGGATGCTAGAATCCAAAGAAGCGATGGTGCGCTTTTTGATGTTGATTGCATCTGAACCCGATATTGCCAAAGTGCCGATTATGCTCGATTCGTCCAAATGGGATATTTTGGAAGCGGGCTTGAAATGTATTCAAGGCAAAGGTGTGGTCAATTCCATTTCCTTGAAAGAAGGCGAAGAGGCGTTTATAAAACACGCCAAACTGGTACGCCGCTATGGCGCGGCAGTTATCGTCATGGCATTTGATGAAGAAGGGCAAGCCGACACCAAAGCTCGCAAGGTGCAAATATGCCAACGGGCTTATAAAATTCTGGTCGAGCAAATCGATTTTCCACCCGAAGACATTATTTTTGATCCCAATATTTTCGCCATTGCCACAGGCATTGATGAACACAATAACTACGGTTTAGATTTTATCGAAGCCACCCGCGAAATAAAACGCACCCTGCCATTCGCGTTAATTTCAGGCGGCGTGTCTAATGTGTCGTTTTCGTTTCGTGGTAATAATCCTGTGCGTGAAGCGATTCACTCGGTGTTTTTATACCATGCGATTCAAGCGGGTATGACAATGGGTATTGTCAATGCGGGACAACTCGCTATTTACGCCGATGTCCCTGACGATTTACGCAACACCATCGAAGACGTGGTATTAAACCGTCATGATGGTAGCGGCACAGATCAATTATTAGCCCTCGCAGAAAAATACCGTGGTGACGGCAGCACGGGCGAAGTCAAAGCAGAAAATCAAGAATGGCGCAGTTGGGCAGTCAGTAAGCGATTAGAACACGCATTAGTCAAAGGTATCACTGACTATATCGACGAAGATACTGAGCAAGCCCGATTAGAAGCCGAAAGACCGTTACACGTTATCGAAGGCGCGTTAATGGATGGCATGAACGTCGTTGGTGATTTATTTGGCGCGGGTAAAATGTTTTTGCCGCAAGTCGTTAAATCCGCCCGCGTGATGAAAAAAGCGGTCGCTTATTTAATGCCGTTTATGGATGCCGATAAAGCCGCAGGTGATAGACAAACTAACGGCAAAATTCTAATGGCAACGGTCAAAGGCGACGTACATGATATTGGTAAAAATATCGTCGCCGTGGTGTTGCAATGTAATAACTACGACGTGATTGATTTAGGTGTGATGGTGCCTGCGGAAAAAATACTACAAACAGCCCGCCTTGAAAACGTTGATATTATTGGCTTGAGCGGATTAATCACGCCGTCATTGGATGAAATGGTACACGTTGCCAAAGAAATGCAGCGACAAGGTTTTACTATTCCACTCATGATAGGTGGCGCGACCACCTCTCGCGCTCATACCGCTGTAAAAATCGAACCGCATTACACTAATGGTGCGACTGTCTATGTCACTGATGCGTCGCGTGGTGTTGGTGTTGCCAGTAATTTACTCAGTAGTGATTTAAAAGCCGATTTTGTTAAAAGTATTCGTGAAGAATACGAAGAAGTTAGAGAACGTCACAAAGGTAGAGAAGCTAAAACCCAGCAACACAGTTTAGAAGCTGCCAGAGCCAATAAATATGAGTGGGCTACACTTACGCCTGTCAAGCCGTCATTTTTAGGCGTTAAAGTCATTGATAATTTGCCAATGGCAACCTTAGTTGATTACATTGATTGGTCGCCATTTTTTCAAACATGGGAAATGGCAGGCAGTTATCCAAAAATTTTGGATGATAAAGTAGTAGGTATAGAAGCGCGAAAATTATTTAATGACGCAAAAGATATGCTGAAAAAAATTGTCAGCGAAAATTGGTTACAGGCGAGGGCAGTGGTGGGATTTTTTCCTGCTGCCAGTAGCGAAGACGATATTATTGTTTATAGTGATGAATCTCGTAGTCAGGTTCGCGAAACTTTACAACATTTACGTCAGCAAAACATCAAAGCACCTGGTCGCCCTAATTATTGCTTATCGGATTTTGTTGCCCCAGTGGGCAGCGGTAAAGCTGATTATATCGGTGGTTTTGCAGTGACCACAGGCATAGGCATCGAAGCGAAATTAGAAGAATTTGAAAAAGACCATGATGATTACAGTTCCATTATGCTCAAAGCCTTAGCGGACAGACTTGCCGAAGCCTTTGCTGAATATTTGCATTTACAAGTGAGAAAAGACTATTGGGGCTATGCAGAAGACGAAACTCACAGCCCAGAACAACTCATTAATGAAAGCTATCAAGGTATTCGTCCCGCACCTGGTTATCCTGCTTGCCCAGACCATACCGAAAAAGAAAAATTGTTTGATTTGCTCAATGTCACTGAACATACCAGCATCGAACTCACCGAAAGTTATGCCATGTATCCTGCTTCGGCAGTGAGTGGCTGGTATTTTTCCCATCCAGATGCCCAATATTTTAATGTCGGAAAAATAGATAAACAACAATTAGCCGATTATGCTCGCCGTAAAGGTATGGCGGAAGAGGTTGCTGCGCGTTGGTTAGCCTCACATTTGAATCACTAGCAGAAACAGGAGCAAAACAGCTTTAGCTGTTTTATGTCCAATAGCTCAAGAGACTGTGAAAGTATTCTATTACCAACTATATTGCTAAAAACGCCGTCATTCCAGCATGGATGCTGGAATCCAGTCACAAGGAGAGCGTAGCGAGGGTTTTGGAATCGTGCTATGAAAAATTATTATTTATAATCATGCGGTTACCATCCGTGGCACTGGATTCTGGCATCCCTGCCAGAATGACGGGTTTGATTGTACAGTATCTAAAAATGAATATTTTTCTTGGAGTGATTAATACTTTCACAGCCTTTCAAGCTATTGGACTCCAAATCTTCACGAAATAAAACCATCTCTTTCCACGAAAAAAAACAGACATCAATTATGCACTTAATCTTATTAGGCACAGCAGGCTGTCATTTATGCGAGCAGGCGGAGGAAATTATTCGTGAATGCTTGCCGAATGACTACGATGAACTGGTTGAAACTATTGACATTGCTGAACAGGAACACTGGCAAGCACGTTATGCGGTTCGTATTCCTGTTTTATATGATCCAAGCAGTGAAAAAGAATTAGCGTGGCGGTTTGAGCAAGCAGAGGTTAGAGCGTTTATTCAATCTTTGTAGCGATGCGGATTTATCGCATTGATGGAGTACAAACCTAGGTTTGTACTCCTGAATGGTTAGAATTTACCAGCATTCCGCCACTGTTCCCGTTCCACCTTCCGTTTTAACACCAGTGCTGTTTAAGGTGAGCGCACCACATACACTATCAGGAGCGTTTGATCTCGGTGTAGCAGTTAAGGTAAAACTAGAGCTAACACCACTCACCAGTGCTACTGGCGTAGTAACATCAACCGTCAGATTATAATTAGCTGTACCTGATTTAGGTGTGACAACAGTCCCATCAGATCTGAGATATGGCGATAAGACAGGGGCTGCCCCATCAGTATTAGGAGGCGTACAATTTTTATCTGCCCCAGCGTTATAACACCCAGTCGTGGTGTACAACCGCTCCATAAAAACCGACAACTCCAATAACGCAGCTTTAGCATCGGCACGGCGTGATTTAGTCATGCTGTCTACATAACTGGGATAAGCAATCCTAGCTAAAACCCCGATGATAGCGATAACAATCAATAATTCAATCAGGGTAAAACCATTATGTGTATTTTTTTGCATTTGCGCTTTCCTACAAGCCGAATCGGCAAGTGTGTATTAATAGATAAACCAATTGTACAAAGTTGCCATTAACGGACTCAATGGCTATGGTTGCACAGAACTAGGGGCTAATCCTTTAGCCCCAGATTTGCACTTTATAACTGTCTCCAAGATTGACGGCTCGCCCCCGTGGTGCTAGACCCAGGTAGACACATTGGAATACCTTTGGGGTTCGCGCCGCTACTGTCACCCAGATAGCCTATTGCTGACACCGTATTAGGGGGGCAGCCAGGGTCGGAGCCAGAGCCAGAGCTGGAGGTATTGGGGTTAATCATAATATTAGGCGTTTTACTGCTATTGGTCATTTGTATACCAGAGGCTGGAGGGCTAACTTGAGTGCCGTCTGGGAGTGTCACTTTATATGTACTGACTACATCAGTCGAAGTGACAGAACCACTGTTATTAATATCAAATGTTGGTGTTAAGATTTGGCTACCCGATAGTGCGTCAAGTATCGTTAGCCAACTGGTGCTTTGTGAACCAGCGGTGCAAAGTGCGTTTGGATCAGTCGTCGCCTTAGGTGGAACAGGGATTAGGGTAGTAAAAATAATACGTCCGTTGCGTAACAGTGAGGCACTGACTATGCGTTCGCCCTGATTGTTTCCGTTAGGATTGGGTGGAACAGTTGTATCAGTATTAGGATTAACAAAATCCATATACCAGCCGTATTTACTTGTATAGTCAACGGTATTAGCTGAAGTAACACGCACACTAACAGGTATATCAACGGTGGGAGATAACTGCGCGAGAATAGATTGTTGAACTAATGTAGTTTTTGCAACAGTGTTTGCACAATTGCTCGCAACTTTACTCGTATTCGCCGTCGTTCCATCCGACTTGAAATCTAACAGACACTTATCCCAAATGCCATAGAACGATTGTGTTTTTGTATTTGTTACGAGGTTATCAGAATCTTCAAAATATTTACCTGTCCCAAAATATACCATAACTCCGCCCGTAGAGGTTTGGGTACTACCCACATTATCTACTTGTGGTAAATTGGTAATGGCTTGTCTGCTTGCATCACAGGTAGTGGTGGATGTTGCATCCTTACACGCGGTATATAAAGGCGCGGGGGTAGCGGTTGTGCCATAAGCAACCTTCCATTTTGTTTTGTCACTGGAACTAACATCAAATTTCCACATATTACCTAATAAATCACCCGCATAAATCGCATCAATAACGCCGTCACCATCAATATCAGCGGTAAACGGTGTTGATAAGCCAGCACTACTTATTTTGGTATCAATAGCGGAGATAATAGCCCCTGTTTTTATGTTAATAATGTACAACACGCCTAAATTGTTAGCACTGGCATAACCATTGGCGACAATAGCCGCCCACGAACCGTCGTGCATTTTACCTATTGATGCTTGCGGCAGGGTGTAACCCAAATTATTTTGAAAGCCTCTGAGTGCTGTGGTATCAGTGGTTAGATCGGCTGCGACAGGGCTATTTTTATTACTCACTTCCCATAAGACCTTCGAGGCATTAAACGAGGCAGGATCAGTCACATCTAACGCAAATACACCTTTGCCTCCTGCGCCTGTTGTTTCAACCAATACGGTATGCCAAAGACTATCAAAATACACATCACTGGCAACTGGTGAACCATCGACATAATAGAGGTGACTGTAATCAGGCGACGATAAATTAGGTAATTTATCAAAAACCGTGTTGGGTATATATGCCAAAATTTCCTTGCCCGCATTACCTGAACTGACATCTGCCGCGCTGATACTGGCATTAAAGCCATGCAACATACCATCATTAGCACCGACATAAACCATTTTGAGGCGATTGCTATTGTTGGTAACAAAAGCCTTATAAGTCAAGCCTTCGGTGGCTGTACCAGTCAAGGTATCATAACCATAACTTTCGTTACTGACATACACAGGATCAGAATTAACAATATCGCCTAACAACCAAGGATCAGGTTTTCTAAGATCACCTTCTTTGAAACCACTAGGGGCATCAGAACCCCAAAAACGGGCGCGATTGCGATAAATTTGAGTAGTATTGCTGGCGCGTGGATCAGCACCAGGGTTAGCCGTTGAATTGTAAGCCGCACTATGAACCGTGTTGACTAGCTCATGACTGATGTCGCCACGCAAAAAGTTCAATAGCCACACGCCTTGATCAGTCGTGCTAGTGCAGGAAGCGATACCCAAGGCAGTTTTTTGAGTCGTTGTTAAGCTAGCGCAGTTAAAATCGATGCCATTTGTAGCAGAGCTATAAGTATAAATATTGCGTGTTAGATAAGAAGGGATTCTTTCACCCGCATCCCATATATAATTAAGAACTGCACCTGTGCCAGCGGTAAGCGGCAGGGCTATAAAATCCCCTGTCCAGTCAGTAGTATCATATTTGGCTTGAAAAAGAGCTGAATCAGTACCCAGTTGTGAAGAATTGGCGGCTATCGCAGAGAATGATCCCATCCCCGTTTGAATAGCAGCCACCATTTTATCCAATGCGGCTGTTAGTGCTGGCAGGTTATCAGCGTATGCAAACGTACCTCCGCCCAGATTGGCAGCATCTCTTAGCACTGAATCGGCTGATACAGCAGGGTCAGAAATACCAACTGCATAGGTTTTTACATTATTTTTAGAGCCTGTTGGTTTGGTGATTCCTGGCCATGTTGGGCGTAAATCCATATCGAATAGTGCTTGAGCGACATCATCGAGATAATCACTGCCACCTGTTTCATAGACACGACCTGCTTTAGTGCCATTTTGGCAGGCTTTGTTGTACCAATTACCACTGCTATTACAGGCTGTTCCAGTTGCATTTAATGCAACACCAGAAGCACCTGGAAGACTAACGTTATTAGGCGTTGAATCACAAAGCCCTTTTACTGCGCAGTCACCCGTATAATCCCGCAGATAAGTGCTGATACTCCGTTCAGAGATCGACATACCCGAATCACGGTTAGGTAAGCCATCCGAAATTAAAATGACCGCACTTCGTTGACAATAACTTTGAATAGGGGCAGTAGTAGCATAATCTTTATTTGTGGTGGGGTCTTTATCGACGTAGTTGGTCGTGCTGTCATTAATAAAGCTGTAATCGCTGAATATGTTTTTAATCGTGGCAACCTGATTAGTAACCCCAGGATGTAAGGTGAGCTGGATACTATCCTCTACCGACCGTGCGACTCCCGTGCCAGCAAAATAACGCCCAATTTGAATCAATGTGCTTGATAAAGGCGTATTTTCGGTTGTGCCAATCGCATTAATTTTAGTTTTAATGAGATCGGCTTGTGTTGTCACCCCATCCACATTTTTAATATCCCCCATCGGTACCAACAGCCCCGTATAGTAAGAGGAAAATGCCATCCGTACCGTTGGATTTTCATTTGCGAGGGGAATTAGCGAGTTGACTAGCGCGGTCGCTGCCGTTTTTGCCATAGTTGTACGAGTTGTTGAGCTAGTTGTTGCTGATGCATCCAGACTGCCAGGTGCAAACTTACCGTTTTTAAAATACCAGTTTAGATTTAATCCTAAATAAGTTCCGAGGGTAGCACCCGTATCAAAATTTTTGATATTGTAATAGAGCGTATTATCAAAACACTTTGAGGTGCTAAAATTAGTGGTGGTACAAACCCCCGCGCTAACAGCGCATGAAGCGGGTGTTGAAGGTACTGATGTCCCGCGTACAACCATATAAACAGGAGTAGTCGCTGCTGCTTCTGATGCCGCGCCGCCTGATATTTTGGTACTGCAAGCATAAGTTGTGCCTGCTGGCATTGCAGTAGGCGAGGTTACTGTACCCAGAACATTAAAACTGGTTGCCATAGAACCAGAATTATCCACCATGAGCATGATATTGGGTATAACCCCTGTCGCCCCTGTACTTAACGGAATCTGCGTGATGGTGATGCCAGGTGTTGTTGTTGCCGCCATAACCAAGTTTGAAGCAACACTCAACGTGCCACCCAAAATGAGGCTAAAAGCGATTTTGTGTATTGTGTGAGTGTTCATGCCGAACTCCTAAAATATCTAATATGTCATTAACTTGAGAGTGACCTGTTTTTTATTGTTATTGGCTTAGCAGGCTGGAATCCCAGCGTTTTACTTGAGTTATTAACAAGCACTTGCTACGGGATAACGAACCCTAACAATGCTCTGTACGGTTGCCACTGAATTTTGATCGCCACCCCAACCGTGTGCGGTAATGCGAAAGGTATTGATACTGCCAGGATATGTCACTACCTGACTACCAGATTTAAGACCAACGCTGAGATTCGTTGACGAAGCTGCGATGCTTAATTCTTCAACAATATAGGCAGGGGCTTGGGAAAGACCGACTAACTTGTTTGTACCATTGATAACATTGCTATAAACAATATATTTGGTGGGATCAGTCCAAGTAATGCTAGTGTAAAAATCGGTTCCAGGAAAAACTGGATTAGAAGAGGGAGCAGTTGATAGGATTCCATTACTATTCACACTGCCACCATATAATGACGTATACGCACCTAATGACGTACCTACACCTTGATTAGTTGCAACGCTTGTAGCAGTTGCGTTACAAGTAAAAATGGGTTTAGTCGTAGTCGTCGCCAAACTGACTTCAGCCGCTCGCAATGCTGCCTCAGCCGCTTGGAAAGCGAGGTTTACATTTTTACTGTTCGCCGCCATTTTTCCCTCTAGCCCTGTCACATTGGAACTGGTAACACCGATTAAGGTGAGTGCTAATAACATAATCAAGCTAATGACCAGTACCACACCCGATTGATGCTTGGTGCTTGATGGAACAGATGCAAAATAAATCATAACACTCACCGTTTAAGGTAGCCGATTACGCACGGCAATGGTTGAAGAAAACACACGACGGATTCTAAGGTCATTCACCAGTTTATTTGGACTACTGCAAGTTGGTGCTGTAGTAGAGCCTAGCGGTGAGGTGTTGATTATTACGCCGTTGTTGGAACAAACCTGAGGCATCGGATTAGCGGTTGTTCCGTAGGTTGTACCGTTAAAAAGAAAAGGTTGCGGTGCATCTGTTAAATTATTGTCTGGTGTCACGGCTAATAGCGTGATACGAACGCTGACGACTCGTGACCAATCTGCAATCACGCCAGCTATTGTGGTAGGAATCTTTGACGCATCAACATAATAATTGGCGATATAATCAGGAGTATCTAGCAGACCATTAACAATGATGGTATCTTCGCCAGCATCCAGCATACCATTACCATTGGTATCTTCCATTGGATCAGTATCTACACCATACAAAATCTGCATTGTTTCTATGCCTTCGACACGCTCATTTGTAGTTGGTGTTGAGGTGTATTGCCATAACGCAGGTATATTGCTATTACTGTCATCTATACGAATGAAATAGCTACTCTCACTTGTTGCATTAGCAGACCTGGGTGGACAACTAGCTAAAGGAAGAGTAGTCCATTGGTAACTACGGATAACATCTGTTCGAATGTTATTAATCGTATTCGATGTCGTACTTAGTACGCATTTCCTATTGGAACTATCACACCAAGTTTTTGTACTTATAATTGTACTTGTACTATCGACTGTATCAAAGGCAGCGGGAAGGGGCGGGGTAATAGGTACGCAGGCAGTACTAACATAGCCAGCCATCCGAATATCCTTAGTTATTATATCCATCGCAAATCGACCGTTTTCCTGTAATCGGGATAAATTTTCTTGCAGGCGGTAAGCTTGCTTGGCACTGAGAAAAATTTGTATGACACCCGCCATCAAAAACACCCCGATTAGCATCGCTATCATCAGCTCTATCAAGGTAAAGCCACGTTGAGATGAATTAGCACGAAACATTTTCATAATTGCAAACTCACGGTGAAGATTGGATCGGCGACCGTGCCACTGGCAGGGGCTACATAGGTACTGAATGTGCAACCAGTGGGGAGTGCAACATCTGTAGTGACCGTGCCACTACGATCATCATCCCAAGTGATATACAGATTAAAAATACCATTCGCTGACGTGATGCAAGCTCTGCCCAGTGGTAAGGTAGCGGCGATGGCAGTATTCCACTCAATAAGATCATAGGTTGACAGCAGAGTCGCATTACAGGTGGTAGCGGTAGTAGCAGTAGGGGTTGTGGGTCTACAAGCAGCGGCGGTAGCAAGTGTGATAGGCGAGACAGGGGCAGGGCTACTAACCACTGTTTTATCTTTGGTACGCACATCTGTAAAGGTATCAGGGATCAAATAATTGACAGGATTAAGGCAAGTGACTTTACAATTATTGGCACGCATTCTATCTGACATATCATAAAGCAGTTGTGTCGCTTGCCCATAATTGTAAGCCGCTAGATTGCTTCTAAGCGTATAAGTTTGCAGTGCTGCCAGTCCCAATAAACCGCCAGCGAGTATGAGCATCGCAATTAGCACTTCAATGAGTGTGAATCCAGAATGTGTTTTCATGATAAGTAACATGAACTAAGTGTTGCGCCAGTACTATCTATAGGAACTCCATAGCCGTTATCTCTGCCCATTCGCACCCTACCTATGGGACTAATAACAATAAGTCTTGATGTATAAGGTTCGGGTATATTATTGCCATCACTATTATCACAGATAGCAAAACTAACCCCAAATTTTACATTGCTAGTTCCATCTGATAGGTATCTAATGTAATTAGCAACATTAGTATTGTTACCCATTAATGTGAATTTGTTAGGAAATGCGTTGTATGTTTTAAGAAGTTCATCTGTTCCTGCCTCAAAAGTGTCATTTGCATTTTTATCTACAAAAACCATCCAGCCACTGTCACTCCAATAAGTACCTGTTCCACCAATTTTACGGACGTGGACAGTTGCTCCACGCTTAACCGCCTCACTACGCGCTAGATTTAACGCAGCAACAAATTCGTTCGTGTAAGTTGTTAATCGACTATTCCTCATCATGTCGCTAAAACTTGGTATCGCCATCGCCATCAAAATACCTGCAATAGAAATAGCAACGATAAGTTCTAACAGCGTAAAGCCAGAAGCTTGTTTGGAATGACTACACATGATCTGTCCGATCTCCTTTGAAACGCTACGACCTGATGATAAAACCGATTGGCGTGATTTAATTTTGATTAGTGTAATTTAAGTATAAATGATGTTTTCAACTACAGCTATTATGCAGAAAAACCTTTATTTCCAAAGAAACAAAGCATATATCGTGCCTAGTATATTAATATTAGCTGCTTCCTTTTAACCAACTAATCGATATAACTATTAAATACTATCTTTGCTATTGATTAATCATGATAATCCAAGTTTAGACAATAATTTTTAAAAAAGGTGACAAAAATAACTGATAAGTGACAATAAATGTCATTCTGGATTTAAGTAGTATTTTGCTGGGAGCTGTAATTTTTTATTGACAACGCATCTGAGTTAGCTATAATAGCCAGCTCACTTCGG
>JBAXNR010000029.1:0-38026 GCA_037133675.1 Methylococcales bacterium | reverse complement strand
ATGAGCGCAAAGCCGCATGATAACTAGAATTGCACTTGCTAGTTGAATCCAAGACAAACTGGCATCTGAAACCATCAATTTACCAGCAACAGCCAGCGTTGAAGAAATACAGATTTTTGATATAGCATTAAAAGGGCAGAATGTGATTTAAGCGTGTTGCATTGATATGGCTATTCCATTCAAGCTCTTTTATCGTGTTTTTAAAGGCGATTCAGTACGACTAACCGCTGCTTATAAACAAGTCACTAACGATAAAACAGTCATTGCAGGTTATTTCTCATCGGATTGGTTGCCTGCTGATACGCCTTGCCAGGCATTACCTATCGCGCTCAATTTACAGAGTTTATACGAACAAATGATGCAGAGCCTGTTACCCAGTTCACCAAGGCAACAGGAAAGTTTGTCTGAGCAAATTGCACGACTGAACCAACTGCAACACCAACAAACCGAATGTAAAAAACTTGAAGCACGGTTAGCAAAAGAAAAACAATTCAATCGAAAAGTCGAACTGAACAGCCAAATACGCCTATTAAAAAACACCATTGCCAGCCTCAACAAGTAAAATTAATGTCGAATTGCTCAAACAAGCGTTATCCTATTTAAAAGAGTCACTATAACCATTTATAAGGCAAACAAATGAACGCAGTAGAATTTCAGGCAACCGTCCATAATGGCGTGATTACCTTACCTACTAATCAGCAAGCATGGAACGGCAAAAAAATCAGAGTCATTTTATTAGATGAAACAAGCCCTTATACAACAGAGCTATCCGCGCAAAAATCCATAACCGAAGATGATTTTTTTAACGCGGCGGGGTTATGGAAAGACCGCGGCATTAGCCAGGAATCCATCCGTGCCGAAGCATGGCGAGATAATGAACAATGATACTTTGTGACACCAACATCTTGATTGAGTTTTATAAAGCCAATCCAGTCGTCATACAAACCTTGCAGCATATCGGTTCAGCGCGTATTGCCGTTAGCGTCATCACCAAAGCAGAATTATTCTATGGTGCAAGAGACAAACAAGAACTTGCTAAAATTGAACGGCATTTATCAATTTGCCGTTGTTATGGATTGAATGACAGCATTTCAACCGACTTTATCAAACTAATGAAACGTTATTCACTCAGTCATAAAGCCTCAATACCCGATATGCTAATCGCGGCAACCGCTATTCACCATGAGCTTGAACTTTATACCCTGAACACCAAGGATTTTAAGTTTATTCCAGAGCTTAACCTTTACCCAAACAAACTGTAGACCCAAAGGAACAGACCCCACATGGACAAACTAAAACTGCACACCCCGACAATAACCGACGAAAACACGACTAAGATTGCCGCGTTGTTTCCGCATTGCGTCACCGAAGGCAAGATTGATTTTGAGTTGCTCAAACAGGAATTATCCAGTTCACTAATTGACGGTACGCAAGAACGCTATCAACTCAACTGGGTGGGTAAACGTGAAGCCTTACTTAACGCCAATGCACCGATTGCGAAAACCTTGCGCCCTTGCCGTGATGAAAGCGTTGATTTTGATACCACCGAAAATCTGTATATCGAAGGCGATAATCTCGACGCGCTCAAGCTGTTGCAGGAAACCTATTTGAACAAAGTCAAAATGATTTATATCGACCCGCCTTACAACACGGGTAACGATTTTATTTATGAAGATGATTTTGCTGAAAATACCGCCGACTATTTGCAACGTTCCAACCAAAAAGACGATGCAGGCAATCGTTTAACGACTAATTCTGAATCCAACGGGCGTTTTCACTCGGACTGGTTAAGTATGATGTATCCGCGTTTGAAACTAGCGCGGAATCTGTTGCGTGATGATGGGGTGATTTTTATCTCGATTGATGATAACGAACAGGCGAATTTAAAACGGTTGTGTGATGAGGTTTTTGGTGAGGATAATTTTGTTGGTGTAGTTTGTTGGAAAAACAAATATGGTGCAGGGGCTAAAACTAGAACATTTATTGATGTGCATGAGTATATTTTATGTTACTCAAAAACTCCTGTTTCTGATATTCAATCAACGCTTTCAAATGAACAAATGTTGGAATATGAGAAAAATAAAGATGATAAATATTCATATCGAGGCGGATACATTACACAGCCACTAATGACTAAAAGTCTTGATGATAGAAAATATCTTCAATATGAAATTATTTATTGTGGCGAAACAATAAAACCGAGAAAACAGTGGGTTTGGAGTAAAGAACGATTGGAACAAGCTATTAGCAATGATGAAGTTGTTTTCAAAAAAATGAATGATGGAACGTATAGCGTTAGAGCTAAAATTTATCTTAAAGACGAAAATGAAATTATTAGAAAAGGTAAGCCACTGTCATTTATTAGCGAACCATATAACCAAGAAGGTACTCAAGAAGTAGAAGATTGTGTTGATGAAAAAATCTTTAGTTTTCCTAAACCATTAAATTTAGTTAAAAGGTTTTTAGAGTTCACCGTAAATAAGCTTGAAAATAAAAACGACATCATCCTAGATTTTTTCTCAGGCTCAGGCTCAGCCACAACCGCCCACGCGGTAATGCAACTCAACGCTGAAGACGGTGGTAAGCGTAAATTCATCATGGTACAACTCCCCGAAGTCTGCGACGAAAAATCAGAGGCGTTCAAAGCGGGTTATAAAACCATTGCCGACATTGGCAAAGAACGCATACGCCGTGCAGGTCAAAAAATCAAAACCGATAACGGACTTACTGCGCTCGATTTAGACATTGGTTTTCGAGTATTAAAAATCGACAGCTCCAACATGAACGATGTGTATTATTCGCCCGATGCGATTAGCAAAGACGATTTACACACCTTCATCGAAAACATCAAAGCAGACCGCACCGACGAAGATTTATTGTTTCAAGTGTTGCTGGATTGGGGCGTAGATTTAAGCTTGCCGATTGAACGCAAAACCATAGACGACAAAACAGTTTTTATCGTAGCAAACGATGCGATTGTCGCGTGTTTTGATAGAAACGGCGGCGTGACTGAAACCTTCATTAAAGAGTTGGCAAAAATCAAACCATTACGCGCCGTGTTCTGTGATGCAGGTTTTGCCAGTGATAGCGTCAAAATCAATGTTGAGCAGATTTTTAAAATGATGTCACCCAGCACTGACATTAAAACCATTTAACGGGGAAGTAAAAATGAAAACGCAACCGGCCAATTCAAATACCGCCCATAGCCTTTACGCACTTTATGAAACCTTACCCGATACCGTACAGCGTGAATTTCTCAGCGAATTATGGCAAAAACAACGCCAACAACTTGAAGCGATAGCAGCGAATAAACAACAAAAGAAATCGAAAAAAAACAATCGCGTTATTTTTGGTGTCATGGAGGGGGAATTTACAGTTCCCGACAATTTTGATGACTCATTACCTGAAACGATTGAAAATGAGTTTTACACGGCAACTTTATGAATTTATTGCTGGATACGCATATTTTACTGTGGTTTTTGGCAGATACCAAAAAGCTACCTAAAGAAGCCGTTAAAGCAATTCGTCATGCAGAAACCGTGTTTTTTAGCCCTATCAATTTATGGGAGATTGGTATAAAAACATCCATCTGGGCAGAGTACAACATTGAACATCTTGAAGCTGTTCATGCGGGCGCACTGAAAGCTAATTTACAAGAGTTGGTGATTACGTCTGCGGATACGATGTTAGCAACACAACTTCCAATGATTCACAAAGACCCGTTCGACCGTTTATTAATGGCTCAATCGCATAATAACCAATGTCACCTGATGACGGTTGATGGAAAAATGGCACAATATGAAATGCCTTACGTTATGGTGGTCTGAGTATGAAACTCAAATTTAAACAACAAGCCTATCAAACCGCCGCTGTTGAATCGGTGGTGAATTGTTTTGCTGGTCAGCCGAATCAAACAGGGATTAACTACCGAATCGACACGGGTTTAATTGCAGGACAAGCCGATCAAGCGACTGTGTTTGAGGATTCTGGTTTTAAAAATGGCGATATTAAAATCAGTGATGCGCAAATTTTAAACAACATTCAAAACCTGCAACAGCAACAGAATTTACCGCGTTCAGTCAAACTTGAAAGCAATAAAATTTGCACGGTGAATCTTGATGTTGAAATGGAAACAGGTACGGGTAAAACCTATTGCTATATCAAAACAGCGTTTGAACTCAACAAGCGTTATGGCTGGAGTAAATTTATCGTTGTTGTACCCAGTATTGCGATTCGAGAAGGCGTTTATAAATCGTTGCATATTACCTCCGATCATTTCATGGACATTTACGGCAAGCGAGCGCGGTTTTTTATTTATAACGGCGTTGGTGCATAAATAATGACAAAGCCAAAAATCCCCTACCCCAAAAACTCAGGGCGCAGCTGTCCCTACTCGAGCGGAAATGGGCATTCCTAGAGCCGTCATGATATTCATGGCAGCTATGCGGACATGAACTTCAGTGACTTGGGTTTCAAAAAGGCGGGAAGCCAGTCTATCGCCGAATAAGGGGTTAATTAACCAAAAGAACGGTTTGTCCTGCGACCCTACTGAACCCCTTGGTATCAGTGGTTTACAGACGAAATATCGATTTCAAATCCTCCAGTAATATTTTCCATAACTTATTGAATATTAAAGGCATTGGCTTTTGATAGAAATTCATAATGTCTCACCCATAAGAATTGCCCTTATATTTCAATTCATTACAAGGTTTTTAAAGGTTTAGCTCCCACTTTTAAAAACCGTACCTGTCGTTTGTTGATATAGGTGTTTAAGGCGATATGATGGTTGTATCCCAGCACTTTTGCTATTTTGCGCACTGATAAGCCTATTTCAAGAAGAGCTTTGATCTGTTCTATATGTTGATCGAATTTGCTGCGCTGAATTGTTCCTTTGGGCTTTCCTAATGTTTGTCCTTGTGACTTTTTTGCCGCCAGTGCTTCTTTGGTTCGTAGACTGACTAAGTCACGTTCAAGTTCGCCAAATAACGAAAATAGGGTGATGATAATTTTGGAATTCATGTCATGCTGATGAATATCCAACTGTTGTTTTAGGATAACAACGCGAACATTATTCTCGACCAAGGTATTGATAAGGGAAATGACCTCTGCGGTACTACGCCCTAAACGACTCAGTTCGGTGATGATTAAGGTATCCGATGGATTGAGTCTGTTAATCAGTTCATCGATGCGCCGCTGTTTCGATGGTTTTTGTGACGACATCGTTAATTCGATGAAGTCATCGATTTTAAGGTCTTTTTTTCTGGCGAATTCGAGAACTTCAAGTTTTTGATTGTTGGTCTCTTGTTTGTCAGTCGAGGCTCTTAAGTAAGCGAGTGTTTTTCCCATCGTTTCATTGTGTGTTAAGTGTTAATACAAAAAATAGCGTAAATACAGACAATCTGTAGCTGCTATAAGTCATATTACCTAACTACAAAATGTATTTCTATTAACGGACGTTATCACCTATACAAAAACGCATGGCACGACTGACCATTTTAACCAACGATGAAATCAACGCGCTTTATGCGATACCGACATTGGATGATGAAGAGCGGTCTTTTTTGTTCAGTCTCGATGTTGAGGATCAGCTTATTCTCGATACCTTGGAAAAAGACACGGCGCGTAAAGTGGACTACATTTTGCAACTCGGTTATTACCGTGCTATCGGTTACTTCTTCCTATTCAGCTTTCAGAAAGTTAAAGCTGACGTTGACTTTATCATGCAGCTTTATTTTCCAGGGGAGTCGTTGCCTAAAAAACAGGTGTCAAAAAATCACCATTACCATAACCGCTGCCAAGTAATGAATAGATTTGAGCTGAAAGATGCCGATGCCCGTTTTCAGAGTCAATTACTCAAGGAAGCAAAGGCACTCGCCAAACGTCACTCACTCTCCAGATTTGTGTTGGAAGAGCTGTTGTCTTATTGCCAACTGCAAAATGTGCTTAGACCTGCATACTCCAGTTTACAGGATATTGTTTCAAGCGCACTTCGAGAAGAACGTAGACGTTTAGTCAACAAACTCTACACCGATACCGACAAAGAAATCCGAGGACAATTAGATAAACTGTTAGCCAGCGATGAGTTGTTTTATAACCTGACCTTGTTAAAAAGAGACCAAAAAGATTTCAGCACCACCGAAATCAAAAAAAGCGTCGCCAAACAGCAACTCATCATAGGTATTTACCAGCAGTCCAAAATTCTAATGCCAAAACTGGGACTCTCTGAACAGAATATTATCTACTATGCGAGCCTAGCGGAATTTTACAGCATCCAGAAGCTCAGGCGGTTTGCTGATAAAAATCTGGTACGACTTTATTTACTCTGTTACGCGCATCGCCGCTTTCTTAAAATCAATGACCATCTGATTTCTAGCTTGATACAGAAGATGAGCAAATACGCCGATGGGGCTGACGATTATCAACGGGCAAAAATAGCGGTGCTGGAAAACAAAGATACCCAATTGAGGCAGCAGGCTTATCAGGTGATGGCAATTAATATTGATAAGCGTATTCCTGATGAGCAAGTCAGAGCCAAAGCCTTTGAGCTCATTCCTCTTGCCGATTACCAGCAATTTCTGAACGATTTTAACAAGCCCACTGTGGATCGAGATTTTTATCGTTGGCAATACTACGGAGACATTGCGTTAACGATTAAACGCAATATTCGCCCGCTGTTCAAGGTATTGGAATTTTCTTGTACCAATGAGGGCTTGATACCAGCAATTGCCTTTTTAAGGCAACATTTGAATGGCAGTCAATCGTTTCGCGACTATGCGTATCAAGACGTACCCATGAATTTTTTTCCAAAATCGCTGAAAAAATTCCTAACGTATAAAGTGAGCGTTGATGGTCATCCTTAGGTGAAAAAAGTGGATGGCGACCGCTATGAAACGATGGTGTATCACCAGCTAAAACAGGGCATCGCGAACACCACCGTGTTTATCAAAGACAGCCATTGCTATTGCGCCCTAGAAGATGACCTGATTGACGCTGACGACTGGACTCAGAACAAGGAACAGATTTTACAACAGCTCAATATGCCGTTATTGTCGATGGACATCGAAGGCTTACTGAGTCAGCTCGAAGCCAGCATCCATGTTAAGTATAATCAAGTGAATCAACATATCCGTAACGGTGAAAATCCCAGCTTAAAAACGCATTACAATAAGCAAGGTGAGCTGCTTAAGTGGACGTTGCCCTATACCCGCCTTGAGGATGGGATTAATAACCCTTTTTATGAAAAGCTCCGTATTTCAAGTATCGGCGATATTCTGAAATTGGTAGTCATAAACAGTGAGTGATTAAGAGAACCTCAATTGGTTACGAATATTGTCATTACAATACTTCGGACAGATTTAATAAGAAATCACGCCGAAGTTACAAAGCTGTTGATAAAAGGGAGAAGATTTAATGAAACTCAAGTCGATTGCAGAGTTTAGATAAATACGATCGATGAGTAACTGATTGAAAAATCTATTTTTCCAGCTAGAGACAGAGATGGGTTTTCGGGAGTGTGCGAGTTGTCTGTCATGCCACTTGATTAGATTCAGAGCGGTGAAACAGGCGTTGAAATGGCTGTGTAAAGCGGGTTCTGAACGGGCTTGGCAATCACAAAGCCCTGTAAACTGTTTGGCATCGCGAAACAAGAATTCGATTTGAAAGCGAGCTTTGTAATACCGATACAGAGTCAGTGGGTTGATGTCGGTGTCGGTTGAAAATAACAGGGCGTACGCTGTGCCTGTTTTGGTTTTTTTGCTCAGATAAACGATGCGAATATCCTGTTTGAGAATCACACAGTTGAGCACCGCTGAATACAGCTTGACCTCATCGTGTTCACCGATGAAGGTTAAGCGACTCATGTCACCGACAACCATTTTGCCGTCATAGTGTTTGCGCCTGCCTTTGGCTTTTTGTTCGCCCGTGTAGAGATAGCGCAGATTGGCGTACACCTTGCAGTTTACCGATTTGGTGATAACCACAGGCAAGTACGCCATGAGTAAAACCTTGTTTGCTATAGTAAGCATCGGTGACCAGATAGCGAATAGCTTTGGGCAGTGAATGACAATCGTCTTGAAAGTGTTTGAGAGAGTCGTCCACTCGACTTTCTTGGCTGCCTTTGGCTTTCGGCGTGGTTTGCCGAGTCGAGAGGTGGTACGCAGTGTTGTAGGTCACATCCACCACTGCCAGCGTCGATATTTCCAAGCCTTTTTCTGCTTTGCCTTGTTTTGAGTTATAGAACTTACCCAAACCATACGTTTTGTCACCGCTTTTCGCCACAAAACTCGCGTCCATCACCGCTATCTGCTCAGCGGATGCCGTCACTATTTCGCTGATACCAACTTGGTTGAACTCGATAAAATCCAATCGCTTTCCAAACCATCGCCGATAAGTTTTTTCATTTAACTCACAGCGACTCAGATTGACATAGGTCGCTCTGCCTCGAAAGCTCATCAAGCTCAGCAATAAGATGGATAAAATTTTTTTGTGTTTTTGAAACACTGGACATTTTTTCTAAAATCGTTTCTAGTAGTTGCATGGAAATCTTCTCTTCATTGGTCGCTGTTTGTCCAAAACTACATTGTCCTCTGAATTTGAGATTTCCTCTTTTTTAAAAACTGTCCGAAGTATTGATATTAACGATTTGTGCAGTGATAAACGGAGCAGAGGGATGGGAAGCAATTGAACAATTTGGCAACGAAAAACAAGTGTGGTTGAGTTGTGGATCGGGTTGGAAAACGGCATACCGTCACACGACTGCATAGCGCGAGTGATGGCGAGAATCGAACCGAGCAAACTGACGGAATGCTTTGTTGCGTGGGCGCGAAGTGTAGCCGAACTGACTGATGGTGAAGTGGTTGCTATCGATGGAAAAACGGCGCGGGGTTCTTACCATGGCAACGATAAGAGGGGGAGCAATCTATGTCGTCAGTGCGTGGGCAAGTCAAGTGGGTTTATCGCTGGGACAAGTAAAAACCGCTGAGAAATCTAACGAGATAACGGCGATACCCGCCTTGCTAGAGTTACTTGAAGTCAAAGGCTGCATCATTACCATTGATGCGATGGGCTGTCAGACTGACATTGCTAAAAAAATCATTGAAAAACAAGCAGACACTGTCTTAGCGGTTAAAGATAATCAAAAACAGTTGCATGAGGCAATCCGTGATTATTTCGAGGTTGCTAGGGTTGCTAACCAGCCCGCATTATGCCAACTGCAAGTGCATGAAAACATCGATGCTGCTCATGGACGCATAGAAACACGGCTGTGTTATTTATCAACCTGTCTTGATACCTTGCCCAATGCCGCTCGTTGGAAAGGACTGAAAAGTATTGGCGTGGTTGAGTGTGAACGCATTATTAATGGCAAAACCAGCATTGACCAACGCCATTACATCACCACCTTAACCGATGTTGCCGTCTTTGCTCACGCCGCTCGCGCTCATTGGGGGATTGAAAACTCTTTACACTGGGTTCTTGATGTCACCTTCAAAGAAGATGACTCCCGCATTCGCACTGGATACGCTCCTGAAAACTTTAATATCATTCGTCAATTCGCCATTAATCTTCTAAAAAAAGAGCCTTCCAAGTTGAGTATAAAACGAAAACGTTTTAAAGCCGCTTTGAGCGATACCTTTAGAGACGATATTATTTTCTCTGTCTAATATTTATATGCGCTTGCCCTGCACCGAGTACCAGTTCGTTATTAATTCGTTTGAAACAAACCATTAGCCCTAAAAAATTTTCACGCTTTAAAAAAGCGGACGTTCGCAAGTCTGAAACTGAGGAAGTTATTGGGAAAAGGTATCGATAGACTTTCAGTTCCGTAGGTTGGAGTGAGGTACGAACCCTAACAAAACAACGAGTTATTCCATATCCAAGCCTAATTCCAGCGGAACTTCTTCAATATACTTACCAAAGCCAGCGAATAGATAGAGGTCGCGGGATTGCCCCTGACCTCTATCTAATTTAAGCGGGGCTATTATTTAGCTGCTGCGACGGAGATAACCGAACGAATATCATCCAGTGTAGTTACACGAGTTCCATGCAGAGCGGCAATTTGGCGAATATCCAAATTGAGCTTTTGGATATTCTCATACAGATTGACTGTATAAGGATTTGCCTTTGCGGGCGGTGGGGTATTAGCGGCGGGTGGCGTATAAGCATCCGCTTCAACTAATATTTTCTCAGCAGGCAAATAAATCAACGCAAATGCGTCATTGTGACCATTGCCAGCGATTGGATAAATTTCTATCGTATGATTATTGCCGTCAGATAAAACGTGTTTGTCTGTGAACGTTTCAAATTGAGCCGCTTTTTTTGAACTTGCCAGTTTATCTGGGTTGATGGTTCTTGGTTCTGCCCACACTTTTTCAAAATAGGGTTTGTTATCTTGATGCGTGACAATCGTTGAACCTTCATCAACAAAAGTCCGCAAACCGCCTGCATGGTCGAAATGTGCGTGGGTGTTTACCAGATATTTGATAGGCTTGTTGGGAATGACTTCCTTAACTTTGGCAATCAGTGCCAGAGAACGTTCTTCGTTAAGCGGTGCTTCAACCAGAACAACATGATCGTTTTGTTCAATGGCTACGCTGTGATGCGTACCACCAGTCAGATAGTAAACACCATTTGCAAGTTTGTCAGCTTGAACGGTGACTGCTGCTGGCTTAGCTGTGATGATTTCCTGAGGTAGGGCAATGTCAACTGCAACATTCGACTTGACAGCGGCGACATTTATGTCCAATACGGGATAACCGCCCTGTGTTCTAACGATGTGAGCTGGAAATTTGATTCCGTCAAAGTCTTTGTAATCAGAATAGTTAGTTTCAACTAAGGTGTCACCAAGTACAGGCGTATCTATCCACGTTTGAACTTGCTTGACTTCGTCTTTATCGTTGATGAGACCCACATAACGATATTTACCAACGTTAAATGAAACTTCTATATCACTATTAACCGATTTTGAGCTTGCATTATTGGCAAGTGCGGCTTTTAAAAAGCCTTGTGGCGTTGACCATATTTCAGCCGTGCGTTCTTCAACAGCCGCAGGCTGTAGAGTTGGAGTCAATGCCGACTCTTTCGCGCTGGCTGGTGGCGGATTAAGATTCCAAGCGGTAGAACTACTGATATATTGATCGACTTTTTGTTCAACTGGCGCAGGACGCACGCGACCTGCTTCGACGGTTTGGCTACGCGCAATGCGTACCCGCTCAGAAGGATTGACATAATTGATGCTGGCTTTAAAGCTGCTGACATCAAACTGTGGCCACGCTGATGTTGGATTTGGAGCTTGACCAAACTGATACCAGCGACCTGAACCCGAATATTCAATACTTTTTATGTTGGCGGCTTTTAGTGCGTCCGCTGACGATTGTACTGTTTGCGCGTGTAAAGAACCACACGCAGCAAATGTTAATGACAGTGTCAGACCAAAAACAGGATATATCGATCTACTCATATAAGCTCCTAGGCAATGATAAGTATCAAAGAAAAATAAAAACTAGCACTTAGCGTTTAGCAATAGTCATACCAGTAGCTTTTTTATTAGATGGATGCTGCCTAGGGCTTTTGTAGCGCGGTAATCGAAAGGATATAGTTAAAGTAAAACTGTTGAATATTCACCAGTTTTTGCTGTTGTGCTGTACATACAGATACAGTTTTATAAATTTGAACCAACGCCTACAAATTGTAGAAGTTGTTGACCTAGGTAATAATTAAGAAACACGCAGAGGTATGCGCTTAAACTCTAATGCTTCTTCTCAGCCAATTTGAAAGCTCCAGCCAACTAAATGCTCCTTAATATAAGCGTAAGCTTTATTGAACAACTCCGTGTCTTTGCCCAATCCAAACTGCGCCAAAGTTAATAAAAAAATGGCTTAGCTTTATGCGTATGAGGGACTACCCCTCGGCTTGCTACTACCAGTATGCACCTTCTGAATTGTGCTGATGAATCATTCTAATCAGGAGGGTTTTTGACTCCAGATTTAACCCACTACCCCACTACCCCACTACCCTTACTTTGTCGTTTTTCTATCATTTTATTAAGAATTCTTATTATAACTTCGTCAGACAAGCCAAATTCATCAACTACTTTTTCAATAACTACTTCATAAAAAGCATCTGTTTCCTGTTCAGCAACATAATTAGAGTTTTCATCATTTTTTTTAAAATCGTTAATTTCTTGTTCGCTAACTGAGTGCATCAACATAGTTCTTGGTTTGCCAACTATCACAGACACGTCTTTTTTTTCAATCGAAGCTACTGATTTTAATTGCATAATGTAACGCTTTACTTCTGCAACCGACAGATTTTTATTGTAACAATAGTGGTAAACTTTATTAGCAACATCGGCATTACCAGGAGCTGCTATTTCAAATCCTGCTGTCATTGATATTCCATCCATAGGATGGTTTTCTTCAAATATTGCCCAGTTTAACATTGCGTTTCTGTGTTGAAATGTAATATCAGATAATCCGATAATAGAATTTACCCACTGCCCATATTCTTTATTACTTTTGAACCTTCTTCGACCCTCAAGAAGGATACGAGCAAGCAATTGGTTTGATTGTTTTACGATTGATGACGCTCGTTCTGCTAGCTCATCTAATGATAATGCCTTTAGATCACTGACTGGAGTGATCTGGACTTGATCAACTTCTGCTAAAAATTGTTCTGGTGATATTTTCTTTTTCAGTTTCATATTTGCGTTCTGTTTTCGATAAATTTAGGAGTCGCATTTTTTAACGTCGGCGTGAGTAGTTAAATCGATAACTCTTTAACCATCGCCAATAATTCTATTTGTCCAGCCTTATCACTTGGTGTTTTTGCAAGTAATTCTGTAACACCTAGTCCAGTTGAACTACTATCTCGAAATATTTTTCTGTCTCCAATGATAGTGGAACACAGAACGAAATTATCAAATGTGTTTAGGTATTTCACGGCTTCTTGTGTATCCGATTGGCTGTTACTTGGTGACATTGTAAGAACAGTGTATACCTGTAATTTTTCGTTAATATCTCTTGCGGTATCAATGATTTCTGACATTCTTGGTATAGTGTCTAAGTCGAATTGTGCTGGTCGGCTTGGTATAATTAACTTGTCTGCAACAAGCATTGCAGAACGCATTTCTTTTGAATCCCGTCCCGCTGCATCAACGATTACTATTTGATAACGTGTCGCTAAATCTTTAAGTGACGTAGCGATATTATCCTGTTTTTGGACACAGTTGATTTGTGGTTTATCTTTGCATGATTCAAAACGTTCTTGTGCCCAATTTGATGCTGAAAATTGCTTATCAGCATCAACAAGCAACACATCTTTACCCTCATGCGCTAATACAACAGCAATATTTATTGCCAGTGTAGATTTACCACAGCCACCTTTCTGTGAAGCGATTAAAATGATCATACTTTTTTCTCCATGTTTATTTTACAACAGTTAGGACAGTTTTTAGAAAAGAGGGAATCTTTTGTCAGAGGACAATGTAGATTCAAAAAACAGCGTCCTTTGAGGATAAGATTTCCATGAAGCTACTAGAAACGATTTTAGAAAAAATGTCCAGTCTTACTAAGCCACAAATTTATTCCTGATTAGCAAGATTCTTCATCTTGGCGAAGCCAAGTTGCAGGATGTAGTTTAATGGTAACGGCGGCACACGCAGGTGCATAGGAAGCGTATCAAGATAAAATCGTCGGTTGAAGCGATAAACAAACGCACTCAGAGGGCAGTCGTGAAACAGGTTGAAAAACCGCTCGTGTTTGCATTGCCAGTGCGCCCAAATAGACCGTGCGGCAGCTATCAGTAATCGAGAAACGCGTTCGAGGTCACGCAGACCACTTTTATGCACGTTAAAGCCCCCTGCTTTTTAAACCTGAAAATAGGGTTTCAATGTTGAAGGGTTTGCGATACCCATCGTTTAATCGCCGTGCTGGGTACTCAGTTCAAAACGATTTCAATTGATTGGTAAAAAAAACAGAAAACTTAACCGCATGAAGTATATTCTTATTTTGAGGGTGCTGGATTAGTCATCCCACATTTTTGCCAGCATTGTTAACCACGCATTCAGGCGGTCTGTTGTGAGGTATTTTTGATTTTCTTGATCTAACACTAGACCGACAAACTGTTCATCGACAACAGCTTTAGAGGCTTTAAATTCATAACCGTCTGTTGCCCATTTACCAATGAGGGTGGCATTACAGTGTTCAAACTGTTCGTATAAATAAAACATGGCATCAACGAATTCGTTGGGATAACTTTTTTGATTACCTAGCCCATAAATAGCTACTTTTTTACCGCTAAAATCTTGACCCGCGAGCGTAGGCAAAAATTCTTCCCAGCTTTCAGTGGCGTTCCCCGTTGATAATCCAGGTAATAATCCTTCACCATAAGTGGGCGTGCCTAAAATTAACATGTCATACATCAGCATATCGCTGACAGTGGCATTGCGTACATTGACGGGTTTAGCAGCAATAGTTGAACCTAACGCTGTGGAAATATCTTTTGCAATCCGCCGTGTATTGCCCGTATCGGTGCCAAAAAAAATACCTATTTTAGTCATCATTTCCTCGCAAAGTGTTATTAGCTTAAGACAAACCTAAAAGGCAACATGGGCGAACGCGTAAAACCATGCTTCTCATAAAACCTATGTGCTATTTCATTATCGCTATCGGTCAATAAGGTAAGTCGTTGACAGTTATTTTTTCGTGCTGTAACAATAGCCGCCTTGAGTAATTGTGAACCAACACCAGAGCCGCGCTTAGACGGTAGCACTATCATATCTTCTAAGATAGCGACTCGACCACCTAAAGCTGTTGATACGGTAAACAGAATATTAACCATACCAACTAAGCTATCATTGTGACGTGCAACCAGAATAACGCCCACATCTGGATTCGTTACAATTGCGCGTAATCCTCTTTTCTGGGCGTTAGCATCAGCTTTAAATTCTATTTCTTGGCTAAACAAAATGCCCAACAAATAGCAAAGCTCGGTTATATCCTCAACTGTCGCTTTTTCAATGACCATTAAAACTTCATAACATATTTTTACGCCGTCTTACGATTATCTCTATCGAAGCCCACCGCATTTAATAAATCCAGCACATCAGCATCGACAATTTCTATGCCTATTTTTTTACAATAGCGTACTTCTTTAGGCGTAGGATTTTTGTTTAATACCCAACCTCTGGGTTGGGTTGCATCGTGAGTGATGTCGCTCATGACCATACGTTCTGAGTCACGGTTTAAAGGCAGTCCTATGAATAGATAACGCTTGTTTTTACGGTAAGCTTTAAGAACATCAGGAATAGCAAATCCGCCCATTAATTCGGTGATGTAATCGACATAATCGGCATCGGAGGCGATAAAGCTGGGTTCTGGTTTGGCTGTTCCCATCGGTTTAAACAAAATGGGAAAGGTGGGATCAAGTTGTTCTTGATTAATGGCAAAGTATTCTTTGCCATCATAGTGATAACACACAAAGCGAAAATTGTTGGCGGTAATCCGTGCTGCACCCACGATTAAAAAATGTTCTTCGTCTGCATAGCTGTCTTGCAATTGGCTATCGCGGTTTATGTCAACAACATAATTAGGTTTCCATTCAGCTAACCATTCATGCACAGCAGCTCTCGTCCATTCGGTTTCACCGTAGAGCTTGGTGAGGAATTGACCAAGAAAGTTTCTGCCACGCTTTAACTCCAGATTCATTGCCGCTCTGGGAAATTCATACATGAGTTTAGGTGCCATCGGTTTGCCGTTGTTCATGGCTAAAATCAAACTATTGCTATCGGCGGGCATAGGTGCGCCCGTCAGTTTGTTTTTGGCATCAAACAGCACACCAGAGCCTAAATAAGGCACGACGGTGTTGTCGTACAATCCTGCGAGGATTTCGGAAAAAACGGTGGTAGACATAATAACTCCCTAGGTCAGTGGTGAGTATGACTGCCAGTCCTTTAAAGGACTTGCAGTCATTAAAGCAACAGTGCTAATTAAACTCTGAGCAAGGCTTTTGCCATTTTTTCAGAGAGTTGTTCTTCAGTGAATTGCGGTTCATTGGGCGGGTAAAGCTCTACTTCATCCAAGTTAAAACCGTATTCTTTAGCTAGCGTGAGAATTTCTCTGAGTTTCATACAGGCTACTAATTTTTCTTTTAGTTCAGTATCGATTTTGGCTTTCTCTGAAAAAGCTTTAATGTCGGCGATTGCCATGGTTTTCTCCTGTTGGTTGTGAAAGTTTTTGTAGAAAAATGTCGGGTTACGCTATCGCTAACCCGACCTACACGCTATACGGGGTGCTAATCCAATCTTTTAACACCGCAATATCGCGTTCTGGTAAATATGAAAAATCACCGCTGATGTCTCTAAACACAGCAGCTCCCGTTTGTGGACTGACTAATTTTCCTTTTACTAAATAAAAAAACCACGCAAACGGATAGCCAGCTTGTCTGTCAAAACGGGTGAGTAGATTGTGTAAAGCAACGCCTTTTTTACCCGCAATGTCGTCTAAACGCGGAATGTTTTTGCTTTGGGTGTTAATTAATTCGATATTAATAATTTGTTCATTAAAGCGACCGATATGGCGATATGGACGCACGACCCAGTCTTCACACAAGGCGGTTTTTCCCGCAGTGCTACGATTCCAGTCATCCATAAAACGTTGCACAGGGTGTTCTTCAGGGTGGTGTTTATTGATTTCATCCATGAAAACCGCAACGTCAGTTTTACGTCGATAAGTGTAACGTGCCGTCCCAATAAAGAAGCTTTCAATACAGTCGGGTTCTAATGGGTCAATAAATTCTTCTAAGTCTTCAGGTGGCTGTAGGTCATTAACGAGCAGACGGTCAGATTGTTCGTGGGTTTTATCAATGTCGATTTGAATGAAATCTTCGGCTTTTTTGCCCGTTTGCATAACAAAATACAAGGTGTTTCCTGTTTGCCGCGTGGCAATCAGTTGTGAATCACGGGCGTGGTCAATCAAGGTTTGCAGATTTTTACCACATTCAATGTAAGTGCGTTCTGTCCATTCAATCAGGTTATTAGCAATACGGTTGCCACTCATATCGACGACACCGCCCAAGCGATACCATTCATCATCTGTGCGGGCTAAACGTACCTTGTATTCAGGCACTAAGGCTTGAATTTTTTTTAATAACACTTCGTCGTTTTGTGTTGGCAAGGTGTTTTTACAACAACTACTAATTGATTGTCCATCCAACATTATTAATCCTCCGCGTGTTGCGAGGCGTTTAAACGCTCGCGGGCAATCGCTTGTACATCGGGTTCTGAGTCGGCCAACAAACAGCCTAACTCCGCAACGGCAATGCGTTCAGCAACTGCATAACGCACCAGCCAATCGTCATCGCTCTGTAATATCGCTAAATCACTGGCTGGCAGTCGCTGAGCAATAATGCGCCGTACTTCAGGCGCATCGTCATTAATCATTAGCCCTAAACTGACTTCTGGTAAGCGTGTCGCCACTAATTTTCTGACTTGTAAATCTTTGTCACGAATCATGCGAAATAAACGCCCTTCAGGCAAACGTTTAGCGACAGTTAAACGCACGATATAATCTTTGTCGTTAGCCAGTTGTTCTAGTTCGTTGAGTGCAATACGGTCGGCCACCGTCATCCGCACTTCACGATCTTCATCATGCAAAAAATATTGCAGTTGATTGGTTGCTATACGGTAAGCGACAGCCCGTCTGACCACTTCATCTTCATCATCTATCAAGGCAAGTAAGGCTTTTTGAGGAGCGTAACGCACAGCACAAGCGCGGCGTTCCCAAAAATTGTCTTGCAAATATCGCTCGGCATAAACAGGATTAACCCGAAAA
This sequence comes from Methylococcales bacterium, assembly GCA_037133675.1. Lineage (GTDB taxonomy): Bacteria > Pseudomonadota > Gammaproteobacteria > Methylococcales > Methylomonadaceae > UBA4132. The sequence goes on along the minus strand of JBAXNR010000029.1, from coordinate 20,201 downwards.
AAACGATCAATCTGCCGTCCACTGTGTGCCATTACGCAGGTATCAGCTGGCATACAACGCCCCATTAACAAGGTTTTGCCACGAAAGGGACAAACACTGCAATCGGCTTGTGGCACACTGACTGGATCGCTCATGTCATTAATCGTCAGCAATCAGTTCAGCAACAACAATGCCCGTCGCGGCTTCATAATCATTGGTCATTTTCAAACAGTGTTCGCGCCCGTCAATCAAATACAGATTAAATTGTTCAGTTTCTATGACGGGGGTGCGGTCACTAATGTCATCATCGTAACAATAAGTAAAATGTAGCGGCGCAAATTCAGCCCTTAATTGAGTGATTAATGCGTCATCCAAATAAGCTGAAGCAATGCGTTTTGCGACCGCTTGCAGTTGCATCTCGGCAATCATTCGACCACCTCTTCTACCTCATGCGCAACAAAACGCGCTTCTGGATTAATCCCCATTACTTTGGCTAACCAAGGCGGTGGCTTGTTTGCTAATACCTGTTGTAACTCAGATATTACCTCGCTAATAGCAGTCACTTCGGGTAATTTAATCGGGTGTATACCTGTCTTAACGATTTTTGCCGCAGCAGGACCACCCACTGAAACCAAGTACAATACTTGGCAATCGCGTATCAATTCAGACCTAAAACGATTTTTGTCTTCTTCAAGCGCACTGGCTTGTTGAGTATCACGGACATCAATCAATCGTGCTTCGCTGGCTGATACTTGATACACCATGAATTGCTTGCATGAACCAAAATGACCATCGACTTTAACCGTGTCATCACTAGCACAGGCGATGCGTATCGAACTGGGCATATCGCCATAGTTATAGGGTTTGATAACGGGTACACTTGGATTACTGCTGTCTTCAGACGCTGGATGTTTCAGCGCGTGAACGGCTTTTTTCAATAACGGTTCTTCGATTTCCGAAAACTCACCCTCGTGGGCAGTTTTCAGAGTTTTTAAATTGAGCGTAGCCAATTTTTCTTCGGTAATGGGTAGCCCCAACTCAGCCGTTAATACGGTCATTAAGCGTTGGATAGTCGTATCGGGCAAAGCGCGTGCAGCTAGCCCGATACGCAGAGCCAGTTCCCGTGATAGCGTGTTCTGGCTCATGTGATTACCCTACTATTGGTAGAATGCAGTTGTCGATAGGACAAACGCGCACACATTGGGGTTTATCGAAATCACCTTCACATTCGGTGCAGGTTTTTCTATCGATTTTAAAAACGATCGCGCCTTCGGTAATTGAATCGGTGGGGCAGACGGGTACACAGTCGCCACATGAAATACATTCGGCTTCAACAATATAAAGTGCCATTATTCTTCTCCTGAATCTAAGCGTTTTGCGCGTAAGGTAACGGGAAAATCGGGTTGTGCCTGTGGTTCAAAATAATATTTTGAACCGTCGCTGAGTAAGACTTCACCGCCCCACAACTCTGGACTATCGAACTCAACAGTTTCCGCGATTTCTTCCAAGTCTTTCTTGGGAACGTAGAAAATCAATTTGCCTTCGGCATTTTTTTTCAGCATGACACTGGGCATGAGGATTCTCCGTTATGCGCATTTTTAATTGGGCGTAAGTTGGGGTGAGGTAATAACCCCAACAAATCGGCGTAAATGTTGGGGTTCGCAAGCTCACCCCAACCTACAAAACTAACGAACTAAGTCGTAGTTGTAGTCAGTTGTTCCCATGCCACGCGTGTCTTTATCCAATTGTTCCAGCACCGCGTTGACCAGTGTGGTCAGCATATACATCGCGCCTTCATAACCTAAAGTGGTCATGCGGTGTAAATGATGGCGATCAAAAATAGGGAAGCCAATGCGGATTAATGGCACTTCAAATTCTTCGCCTTTGTACAAGGTGTCACGTTGAATAAATTTGCCGTACGAGTTACCGATCATAAAATCTGGCTTGTTAGTGAATACCAAAGAACGGAAGTGCCACAAGTCTTTGCCTGCATGAATTTGGGTGTTTTGACCGTAAGGTGAATCCGCACACAATTTGGCTATCGCTTTTTGCCAGCGTTTGTTGGCATGATTACACAATACATCTGTCGGTTCTGCTCCCAATTCCAACAAGAATTGCGTCATACCCAAACAGAAGTCCGCATCACCGTACAGGGAAAACTTTTTGCCATGTAACCAAGTGTGTGAGTCAGTCATCATGTCAACTAAACGACCACGTTCTAATTCCAACGAGGCGGCAATTGGTTTGCCAGTCAGTTCAGACACTTTCATCAAAAATTCGTCAGTCCACGCCAAGCCCATTGGGATATTGATAGCGGTAACAGGTTGATGCCATGTATCTTTAATGTACTTTTTGGTTTTATCCAACTGCCAAGGTTGTAACAACAGGGTATCTATTGCATTGGGTGCATCTTTGATTTCAGCTTGCGTTGTACCACCTGCATACAAACGGAACGTACCGTCAGCTGGGGTATCCAACACTTCAGACGGATCACTTAACAGTGTGTAATCAACGCCCATTTCTTTCATCATGCGGTGCATGACACGGAAATTGCCTAAGTAAGTTTCAAAACCAGGAACGAGGTTGATTTTGCCGTTAGAGCCGACTTTTTTATCATCCATCGTGGTGCGAGTGAAATACTTAATCATACCTTCAAACATATTGTCCCACCCTGTGGTATGGCTACCGACAAAGCTAGGCGTATGCGCATAAGGCGTAGGGAAATCTTGTTCGATGTGACCTCCATTTTTCGAGTTATTGATGAAGGCGTTTAAATCGTCACCGATAACTTCAGCCATACAAGTGGTTGATACCGCGATAATGTCTGGTTTGTACAAGGCTTTGCAGTTTTCTAAACCTGCCATCATATTTTTCTGACCACCAAATACCGCCGCATCCTCCGTCATAGAGTCTGATACACAAGACACGGGTTCTTTGAAATGACGGTTAAAGTAAGTACGGAAATACGCTACACAACCTTGTGATCCATGCACATAAGGCATGGTTTTTTCAAACCCTAATGCACACAACACCGCGCCTAAGGGTTGACAAGCTTTAGCTGGATTAACAGTCAGGGCTTCGCGGTTAAAATTGACTTCTTGGTATTCTTTGGTCGTTGTCCATTGAAATACTTCATCAATTTTTTCTTGCGGATGACGCTCTTCGTAACTGTCACGTTTGTTTTGCAAGTTATCCTTGTATTCGTCAGTACGAAATAACGGATAACTGGCTTGGATGTTGTCAACGTCTTGGCTCATGATAATTCTCCTAACGCACCACTAATCTGTGGATAACGTGTAAGTGTAAAAATGTAGGGGGCAATCCCTTTTGGTTGCCCTAATCACCAAGGGCAGGCATAAAACCTGCCCCTACGATTATGAAATTACGCGCTAGCAGCAACTGCTATCGGATCGTTATCTGCTTTTTTCCAAGGCACTTGGACTTGTTTCCAGCAGGGGTTATTCAAGGTCATATCCATATCGCGGGCAAAAATAGCAAAACCGTCATAACCGTGATACGGACCTGAATAATCCCATGAGTGCATTTGACGGAAAGGAATACCCATTTTTTGGAAAATGTACTTTTCTTTAATACCTGAACCAATCAAATCAGGTTTCACTCGTTTAACAAATTCTTCAAATTCATAGCCAGTGACATCGTCATAAATCAAGGTGGCATTGCCCATTTCTTTGATAGTACGGTCATAGTCATCGTTATGACCAAATTCATAACCAGTACCGACTACTTCCATGCCTAAATCTTCATACGCACCGATGACGTGACGTGGACGCAAACCACCGACATACAACATGACGCGTTTGCCTTGCAGACGTGGTTTGTATTTAGCAATCACAGCTTCGTATTCGGCTTTATAACGTTCAATCACCCGTTCTGCGCCTGCTTGGATGGTTTCATCAAACAAGGCTGCGATTTTGCGTAACGATTCAGCAATTTTGGTTGGACCAAAAAAGTTGTACTCAATCCAAGGAATCTTGTACTTTTCTTCCATGTGCCGTGCGATGTAGTTCATCGAGCGATAACAATGGATAAGGTTTAACTTAACTTTCGGGGTTTTTTCCATTTCGGCAATCGTGCCATCACCTGACCATTGGGCAACAACGCGCAATCCCATTTCTTCCAGTAATGTCCGTGAAGACCACGCATCACCACCGATGTTATAGTCACCGATAACCGCTACGTCATAAGGCGTAGTTGGGAAACTTTCGTCACCATCACGGTTTTCCAATACCCAATCCCGAATTGCGTCATTGGCAATGTGATGACCTAATGATTGAGAAACACCACGGAAACCTTCACAACGTACAGGTACAACAGGTTTATCAATTGCTTTACTGGCTTTTTTAGCGACCGCTTCAATATCGTCACCAATCAAACCAATTGGGCATTCAGACTGAATACTGATACCTTTATTCAGCGGAAATAATTGTTCAATCTCCAACATGATTTTGGCAAGCTTCTTATCACCGCCAAATACAATGTCTTTTTCCTGAAAGTCAGAAGTAAAGTTCATCGTACCAAACGCATTAACGCCCGTTGTACCAACGTAGTAATTACGACGACCTGCGCGTGAATACTGACCACAACCCACGGGACCGTGAGAAATATGAATCATGTCTTTAATTGGACCCCAAACCACCCCTTTAGAACCTGCATACGCACAACCGCGCACGGTCATAACGCCAGGTAAAGATTTACGGTTTGAAGTAATACATTTGTTTGATTTTTCCAGCGTGGGATCATTCACCGCTAAATGTTTAGCGCGATCTTTTTTTGCTGCTTCTGGATAGACTTCTAGCACCTCTTGAATAAGGGCTTCGGTCTCTTCTCTGGTTAAAGCTGCCATAATAATGCTCCTACCATAATGCCGTGAGTAATCCCTCACAGACAGGTTTTAGGATGGAATAGTAGGGTACGCGATGCGTACCCTACAGTTGTTCGGTTTTAAGCAACAGCTTCAGCGGAAGCGGTTACACCAACGATAGATTCATCTACTTCATCGATGATGCCGAATTCCATCATCAATTCTTCCAGCTCATCCATCGTGATGGGTGTTGGGATAATGAAATTTTTGTTATCACGAATTTTGATTGCTAACTGACGATATTCGTCGGCTTGTTTAGCTTGGGGTTCGTATTCGATAACGGTCATACGGCGAATTTCAGCGCGTTGAACAACGTTGTCGCGTGGTACAAAATGAATCATGGTGGTGCCGATTTTTGCAGCGAGTGCAGAAATCAGTTCATCTTCACGAGCAGTTTCACGAGAGTTACAAATCAGACCAGCCAATCGCACTGAACCAGAGTTTGCATATTTCACGATACCTTTAGCGATGTTATTCGCTGCATACATCGCCATCATTTCGCCTGAACAAACGATGTAAATTTCTTGGGCTTTGTTTTCACGAATCGGCATAGCGAAACCGCCACACACTACGTCACCCAATACGTCATAAAATACGAAGTCTAAACTTTCGTCATACGCACCTTCTTCTTCAAGAAAGTTAATAGCAGTGATGACACCACGACCTGCACAACCTACACCAGGCTCAGGGCCACCAGATTCAACACATTTGATGCCGCCGTAACCGACTTTCAATACATCTTCTAATTCCAAATCTTCCACACTGCCAGCTTCTGCCGCCAAACTCATAATAGTGGTTTGCGCTTTAGCGTGAAGAATTAAACGGGTAGAGTCAGCTTTAGGGTCACAGCCCACAATCATCACCTTGTTACCTAATTCTGCTAAGGCAGATACTAAGTTTTGAGTGGTTGTTGATTTACCGATTCCGCCTTTACCGTATATTGCACATTGACGTAATGCCATGATTTATCTCCTATTTAGGACGTTGTTATTAAGAACAACTTAGATAAAGCAACAGCTGTGCCAACTCATAAAATACAATATAACTAATTGATTTTAATGTAATATTATTTTTTATGAGCGACTAAATAGGCGTTGTGTTTACAACATTTTGTGAATACAGTGTGTAGGCTTAGTGACAGAGAGGGGATTATTTTTAGAATAATGTGGCTACACCAAACAGAATGCACTCATTGCTTTTACTCTTTACCTTGTTGTAAATGCCCATAAGCAGGCAAAGTTTGCAGCCGACTATCTTCTAACGGTGTGCCAACGGTGAAATGATAGAGACTTTGAAAAGTTTCATCCATCAGCCCTAAAACCTGATGGACGCTGTCATCAAAATAACAACCAATGCCTGTGCCACGAACACCTGCGGCTTCAGCTTCTAAATACAATACTTGCCCGATTAATCCCGCTTCCCAAAACAAATATCGATAGTGCCAAGCGGCAGCTTCGACTGTTGCTGAAAATTCAGCCACCATCGCTAAACTAAATGCACTGTCACTGGCAATGGCTTGATGACACGATAAAGTTTTCGCTGCATTGCGACAATTGGCACTGATTAATTTATATAACGGCAGTGGTGCAGATAAAAGTTGCCACTCAAATTTGCTAGACGTTGCGGTTTGTAACGCGCTTAGTTTTTCGGTATTTCTGGGTAGCGCGTATAAACCTGCTTCTAAACCTTCAACGCGATGCACAAAAATAAACAAGTGAATGTTGTTTGTCAGCGACCATAGATCAAATGGCAGTTTGTCTGGCAAAGTAGCGGCAAGCATTGTGTAAAAAGCCTGCTCGGTTAGCATTGCTTTTGGGTTAAAGTGTTGCGCACTACGGCGTTGTCGAATGATGTGGGTAGCTGTTTGTTGACAAATAGACAGCGCGTTGGAAAACGGCGGTGGTATTTGCCTTTTGATGGGCTTGGTGCGCGGCTTTTCTGTCGCTTGCGCCACATCGTTAATCACTGTCCAGTTGTAAAGATGGTGTTTATTTAATGGTTCAGCTTTACCCTGCCACAAACCTGCGTGTGCCGCGTGAATTAACGCATCCAAATCATAGTCTGGCGCAGTGCCTTCGATATGAATTCGACACAAAATATCGGCGAATTCGCGTTCATCCGCTTTGAAATCTTCGTCACGATTTAAACCTAATAACGTGCTTAATTCTGTATCACCACATTCACTAATAAGTTCAATCGTCCAGCCTAAAATTGCCGCTGCATAACGCAAACACGCCAACGCATGACCTATATCATGCTGACAATAGCGAAAGGCTCGTTCGCCATATTTCCACGCTTCACGCCAATGAACTGAACTTAAACCAATAAAAAGTCCGTGGTTTTCTATCGGCGGATTAAAGACACAGCGTTGTTCTAAGCCATGTTGATACGCTTGATAATGATAGACTCCAGTCGGCAACAACTCTGCATCGGTATTAATCAGATAGGCTTCGGTTGGATGCAAATTACCACTGGATGGATTACAACGTAATGCCCAGCGATCCCTACCATATTGTTTCCATGCTGATAAACCAAAGGCAAGCTCCAATAATAAACCCACAGAAATTTCGCTTAATACCTCCGCTTTTCGAGGTTTAGCCAAGTCAGCAAATAACACGTTTCGTTCTGCGCCAGTTTGAGGCAATTGGATCAATTTACAGCCTGTAAACGTGCGAAAAGCATTCGGTTGATCTTCCCAATCCAAACTAGCTGGGCTTTGGGCGTATTGTTGCAGGCTGTGTTTAGTACGGCGGTGGTAGTTGATAATGGTGTTGCTGTGTGAATTCATTGTGACTCTCTGACTAAATTGGCATAACCCTCTTCCATTAACACCTGTTTAACGGAGGGACGTGTTAGCAAGCGTTGATAATGTACTTGGCAATTTTCTGGTAATGGCATTTTGAGATAGTTTGCCCAAAATTCCACATAAAAAAGTGCGGCATCGGCAATGGTAAAATGCCCAACCACATAGTCACGACCTACTAATAAGTCGTTGACGATAGTAAACGCTTGGTTAACTATCTCATGTCCTCGTGCTTTCACCGCTTCATAATCGGCGGCATTTGGTGTGTATTTTTCGGTGGTAAAAATGCGGGTAAAACCTTGACCATGAATCGTATTAACCGCGTAATTCATCACTTCCAATACCCGCACTTCACCCTCTAACGTTTCAGGTAATAATTTGCGCTTTGGATAGCTTTTCGCCAACCACCATGCAATTGATTGAAATTCCGTTAACGCCGTGCCGTCTTGCCGTACCAACGTGGGAATGGTAGCTTTGGGATTAAGGGCTAAATAATCTGCTTTATTCTGATCGCCCGCCATCAAATTAACTGGATAGGCTTCAAACACTAGACCACACTCTTCCAGCAAAATATGAATCCCCGTGCTACAAGAGCCTTGTGTCATATAAAATTTCATGTTCATGTGTGTTCCTTAAATAAACCTTGTTCTCGAATCATGGCTTTAAAGCCTTTCATCACAGGGCGTGACAGCATGGTTTCTACCAACAGGCGGTATTCATAAATAACCATCTTGGTGGCATCATCCAAATGGTCGCGGGAATCGGTAATTAATTTATGAATATCGTCACTCAATAATTGAGTGGGACAGTGTTTGACCTGTTCATAAAGCAATTCCATCACCACTTTTTCCTCGGTATTCATTTTGCATTTGCCATCGAGAATTTTCAGCATCACTGTGGTTGCACAATCGACATGAATAGGCGATAATGGATGCGCTTACACCCATTGCTTAACGTGTTCAATCATCTTCAAGCTCCATATCACGAAAAATACTACATTTTTTGAATACTTCTAAGGTCGGGGCAACCGATTTATGATGACAATATTTAGCCGCCAGTTTGGTTAAGCCTTTAATATCACGCCCGCTGGCTTTGGGAAAAGTTTTTGATAAGGTATTAATCAGATCACTATTCACATCAAGCCCAAACTGTTCCACCATCACTGCCCAAATTTTACAGCGATCATTAAATGTCGGTTGATGATAGCGAATAATGGCGATACAACGAGAGATAATTGCTTCGTCAATATCGCCGACCCGATTGGTGGTTAAAAACAGCAAGCCATTAAAATATTCCAGAACGCGCAAAAATACACCGACGACCGCATTGGCAGCAATATTGTTATCACGTCGTTTGATATACACATCGGCTTCATCGATTAACATCACCGCGCCCCAACGTTGCGCACGGGTCAGGGTATTTTTTAACGCTATTTCCATTTCGGTGACATTCAAACCCAACTGTCCAGAATGCACCCGATACAGCGGACGTTTGATAATTTCCGAATACACTTCGGCAGTCAGCGTTTTACCCACTCCCGCAGAACCAACACATAATACCGTTGTACCGCCCGATTTGCCTTCGACAATATCATCCATCAATAAATCCATTTCAGCTGTCAGAATGTCAATTAAATCGGTTTGCTCAGGTGGCAGGATTAATTTATCTTTCAATTCAGGCTGATATTGGTAGGGTTTTATATCATCAACATGCACCCATAAATGATGATGCAGTTCCAAATGAAACATCATAATATAACCATGAACAGGCAATTCAGTGAACAGACCTTTGGGCATATCGGTTTGAATCACTTCTGCCGCACTTTCGACTTTGTCACTGTATTTCAAGTTACGCGCTGCTTTGCGTAAATATTTACTTAAAATATCGCCTGTGACATCCAAAGCAAGCTCACGGTCTTTAACTACTTCTTCATCGTTGACCAAACGTGCATAACCGCCGCTCGATGATAACACCACCACATTTTTACGCGCCCAATCGGTATTGCGATGGGTAGCGGTTGGATCATCAGCGACAATTCCCGTGCCACTGGCAGAAAATTGGCGGCTATAATTAGCACGATACTCGAAATAGCTTTCCGCAGAATGGTCGTAAGCTTCGATTAAAACAGGCGTTTCTTTTAAAAAACCATTAGTGGCAAATATCTCAGCAAGTGTTTTGCCGATAATATCACGCTCTCTAATCATCATCGTGACTGCAACAATTTTAGCCATTGAATTAGCTTTCAGTTCCAGTAAAATTCGTCCGTTTTCTTCCTCGCTAGGTGGGGTGAAATCAATTCGCGACACCAAATAAGCCAACGGTCTGCCCGCTGCATTAATTTTAAACAACCAGCCACGAACCGCATCACTGATTAAAAACTCAGCGATAGCTGGTACTAACAACTCCAAATCGCCTTCTTTAAAACGCTTACCACCATCCATTAACGCGTGTCGCAAGGTAGCAATCTGTGCGGCTTTACCCTGCATAGCAGAGCCAGCTTGTTGATATAAATTATGAAGAAACCCCAAGTGTAATTCAGAAAAATGATGCACAGGTATTTCGGCTTTATTACCAAATTTTAACTGCTCCGCCAAAATATAGAACTCAGGAAACTCTGCTACCAACGCTTCAACGTAAATTCGTTCAATTTGAATTTTCATACTAGGTCAGCCCTGTTTGTGACTAAAAATGAAATACAAGCAACCCTTATGCCATCTGAGAAGTCACTGACTTTGTTTTTATTTAAACGTTTTTCAAATATAGGTGAGTATATTTCTTTTAACATTCACATAGCGGTAAACAGCTAAAGCCGTTTTACGCCTGCGTTTTTTGTTAAAAAAGTTTTGAGTGACTATAAAATAAATAGTCATGTTGCGTGGCTTGATTTTTCATTCACAAACAGGAATGGATTTTGCTTATTTAGCTGTATGAAAATTACCGCTTAGGAGTTGTCCATGTTCTTATCAGAAAATTACCGTAAAATCGCCTTAGAAGGCATTTGGCACAATAACATCGTCTTTTCACAGAATTTAGCCCTGTGTCCGTTGTTGGCAGTGACGGGAACAGCAACTAATGGTTTGGGAATGGGCTTGGCTACCTTGGTGGTGATTACCGCTTCCAATGGACTGATTTCCTTGTGCAGGCATTTAATTCCCTCAGAAATACGCATTCCCGTGTTTGTATTGTTGATCGCTACCTTAGTGACCTTAGTCGATTTTTTAATGAATGCGTGGGCGCATGAGTTGTACAAAGTGCTGGGGTTGTTTATCGCCTTGATTGTCACTAATTGCGCGTTATTAGGACGTGCTGAATCATTTGCTTATAAACAGCCTGTCAAAGAATCGTTATGGGATGGTTTTATGATGGGCTTAGGTTTTTTGTTGGTGTTGGTGGCGTTAGGTGCTGCGCGAGAAATCAGCGCGACAGGAACATTATTTGCCAATGCGTCAGTGTTGTTAGGTGAATCCTTTAAATTTTTAGAAATCACCGTTATTGCTGATTATCACGGTTTCTTATTAATGGCATTACCACCAGGGGGATTCATTATGTTGGCATTTATTATTGTCGGAAAACGGATGTGTGATGCGGCATTGGCAAAACGTAACACACCCGTTAAAACCGTTGTGATGGAGAAATAACATGAATGTAGGAGTGTGTTACGCAGAAGCGGATAGACAAAGCTGGCTACGTTTGGAAGTGCCTAATAACAGTACAGTCGAACAAGCGATTCAATTATCTGGCTTATTAACCCATTATCCAGAAATCGATTTAGCGAAACAAAAAGTCGGCATTTTCGGCAAATTAGCTAAATTAGATACTGTCGTTCAAGAAGGCGATCGCGTCGAAATTTATCGGCAAATCACCGTTGATCCTACAATGGTAAAACGCCGACGTTTGTAGCGGTATTCGTTGTTCGTTTTTTATCACTTTGTCAGGTTTATGACAAAATATTTTTATCAAAATGGGGCGTGGTTATTAATTACGCCCTTTTTTTACGCAACTGTCCACGAAAGACACGAAAATCAGGAAAGAAACAAAAGCTATTTTCGTGATTTTCGTGTCTTTCATGGAAAATCACTTTTTTTGGCAAGTTATTTGCTTTTTTAGAATTATATTCATTCAATTCCTCGGAGAAATACATGCTACTTGAAAATTACCAAGCCAAAGGCTTACTCACTGTTACCTTGGTCGATGGACAAACCAGTACGGCGGGCGTTTATGCCTATCGGGGCGATTTGGTTTTAAAAGAAGGTGGCTTGCGCGAAGGCTCAACCACGGATCGCAGACCACCAGAAGCCTTGTTTATTCATTCCGCATTAATTATTGAAAATGACAAAATTAAATTTGTGAATGGTTTGTTGCCGACACTCAGTTTATTGCCTGTGTTCGTTGAAAAATATAAAGCCGATATAGCGGAAGATTGCGTGGCTATTGTCTATGTCGAAAATATCAGTAAAGCCCTGCAAGTTGAACTAGAAGGCGTGACTTATAAATTATTACCCTTCAAAGAAGGCTTGGTGTGGAATGAAATTCTGGAAGAATTGTATATTGAAAAAAGCGAGTTAAAAGGGCAATCGGCAGAAGATAAAGTTGCCATTGCTTACGCCGCAGCAAAAAATTACAAATCGAAAGGTGCTGTTGTCTCTTATGCTGAAGCGGAAACGTTCACCTTTGTGGTGGTGAAAGATGCCTCAGTAGGCGCGATTTAACGTTCTCATTATCTCCGTAACCATTCTCCCATGATTGGTGCTTCTGGGCGTTCTATCTTCTCGGCTAGAACGCCATTTTTTTGCTTGATGGAATTGCATCATGAAATATCAAAACGTAACGGTCACTGATTGTGACCGACTGATTCAAGAAAATAACCCGCTGATTCTGGATTGCCGCGATGTCAAAAATTATCAAGCGGGGCATTTAGACAACGCGCTGCACGTTCACGAAGGTTTAAAAGAATCGTTAATTAAACGCGGTGATAAACAGCGGTGTTTATTGATTTATTGTTATCACGGTCATGCTAGTCAACACCTCGCTGAATTCTTTAGTGATTTTGGTTTTAAGGATGTGTATAGCTTAGAAGGTGGTTATACCGAGTGGCAAAACAAAAATACCGCTACACAATAGAAACGCTTTGAACTTCGATGTTTACATTCAGTGTTTTACGAAGAACACTGATAATGACGGTTAAATTATCCATAGTAGGATTCCCGTTAGCAGATAACATACGATGTAAACTTTTACTTGGTTTAGCTGTTTTAATGGCAAGCTCTTCAAAACCGACCGTTGTATTCACTAGGTCTCTCAATACGAGTCTTGCCACGTCTGGTTCACCATTGATGAAAAGTGAAATCGCTTCATTAAGTAACGCGACTGCATAAGCAGGTTCACGTTGTATGCGTTCATTAACTGTTTCTTTAAAATCTCTGGTAAGAGTCATAATATAATTACCTTTATAATCTTCTATGGCTGCAAACTACAAAGCAGCTCAGCTAATGCCTTTCTTTGGTAGTGACAATAACTAATTGTTTATCACTCCCCTTTGTTTAAAAAGCATATCTATATTTAGTTTATGGCTGCAAATGCAGCAGCTTATGTTTAAAAGATGTCCACTTTAATTTTTCCCCTTATTCTTTCTATTTTTGTACTCTTGATACAAAAGTTTAGCTTGTTCAATGTCTGATGATTGAGTTTTCTTCGTTCCACCACCAAACAAAATAATTAATTCTTTACCTTCTTGGACAAAATAGATGCGATAGCCAGCTCCCCAATCAATTTTGTACTCACCAATACCATCAAACCATTTAACATTTGATGTGTTACCCAACTCTAAACGATATGTAGCGGTTCTTACTTTTGTAGCAGCCATCTTATCTAAGCTATTAAACCATTTTTGGAAAGGGCTATTATTATCATCTCTAATGTATTCTTGAACTCTCATTACTGCTCCATTAAGTAACTTATACGTTACTATACAGGCATACTTATTACACCGCAAAAAATTATTAATTTTTCTGTGTCATTGCTAACAAAACCGAAAATCCTCTCTGTCATCTTTACGACAATTCAATCTAACACAAAAAAAAATAACTAAATAAATCAATAAGATAAAACAAACTATCGCTATTGGCATGACCTGTGCTTTTACTATGAGTAATACACACAATCGAGGTTAAAAACCATGCAATTACCCGTATTGAACAACGTACCTGAAGCGAAAGGCGGTTGTGCTGCCAGCTCTTGTGGTTCTACAGACAATCAAATGGACAGCTTGCCCGATTCAATTCGGGAAAAGGTACAAAATCATCCCTGTTATTCAGAAGATGCTCACCACTACTTCGCGCGTATGCACGTTGCGGTCGCACCTGCTTGTAATATCCAGTGTCACTACTGTAATCGTAAATATGATTGTGCCAATGAATCACGACCAGGTGTGGTATCGGAAGTTTTAACACCCGATCAAGCGGTTAAGAAAACAATGGCAGTCGCGGCAAATATTCCACAAATGACTGTGCTAGGTATTGCAGGACCAGGCGATCCGTTAGCCAATCCCGAAAAAACTTTTGAAACCTTTAGACGCTTAAGCCAAGAAGCTCCCGATATTAAGTTGTGCGTCTCGACTAACGGCTTAGCATTGCCTGATGCGGTGGAAGAGTTAGCCAAACACAATATTGATCACGTCACTATCACTATCAACTGTGTAGACCCTGAAATCGGCGCGAAAATTTACCCGTGGATTTTTTGGAAAAATCGCCGCATTAAAGGTGTGAAAGCTGCGAAAATCCTGATTGAGCAACAACAAAAAGGCTTGGAAATGCTGATTGCCAAAGGTATTTTGGTCAAAGTGAATTCAGTGATGATTCCAGGTGTCAATGACGAGCATTTAGCCGAAGTTAGCCGTGTAGTGAAATCCAAAGGCGCGTTTTTACATAATGTAATGCCGCTCATTGCCGAAGCTGAACACGGTACGTTTTACGGCGTAATGGGGCAACGCGGCCCAACGCCTGATGAGTTACAAGACCTGCAAGATAGTTGTTCAGGTGATATGAATATGATGCGCCATTGTCGCCAATGCCGCGCCGATGCGGTGGGTATGTTGGGCGAAGATCGCGGTGATGAATTTACTATCGACAAAATCGAAGACATGGATATTGATTACGCGGAGGCAATGGAAAAACGCAAAGTGATTCATGCCGCTATTCAAGAAGAAATGGACAGTAAACGCTTAGAAAAAGCCCAAAAAGCTGAACAGCAAAAACAACTGGAACGCCTCACGACTCGCCCTGTGTTAATGGCAGTTGCGACTAGCGGACAAGGTGTTATTAATGTGCATTTTGGTCATGCGAAAGAATTTTTGATTTATGAAGCCTCACCTGACGGTGTGCGTTTTATCAGTCATCGTAAAGCCGATGCCTATTGCGGTGGTGATATTAGTTGCGGCGAAACTGAATCTACTCTGCAACGTACCATTCATTCGTTAGCAGGTTGTGAGGCGGTGTTGTGTTCTAAAGTCGGTTATGAGCCGTGGGAAATGTTAGAAACGGCGGGCATTATGCCAAACGGCGAACACGCGATGGAAAACATCGAAGAAGCGGTGATGGCGGTGTATCGAGAAATGGCGAAGGCTGGGAAGTTGACAAACAAAGATGAGACGTTAAGAGCAATCGGTTGATTGCGTAGGGTGGGCATTGTCCACCCTACAAAACTACAAAACTACAAACTACTGTGGTTTTGGCTTTGGTTTTGGTGGTTTGGTTGGTTTTGGTGGATTGCCTGCTTCATTCTGAACGCAGACAGATTTTTTAAATACAACAAGCGAATCTGAGTAAGTTGTTGCATTAGCTTGGCTAATAGTAAACAAGGAAACAAAGACTGCCATAACTACCAAGGTTAATTTTTTCATAATTATTATCCTTAACTTAAGTTGAACGAGTAATACCTGCTGTTTTAATTATTTGCCAAATAACCAGAACAGTATTTTTCTCTCTTTTGCAATCAACTTCAATAGTTATTATTGAGTATTTTTACCACGTTCACGCAAAGCGTAGGAACGACAGGTTTATGTTTAGGAGATTAGTGATGGCAGTAAAAATTATTGAATCTTGCGTTAATTGTCACGCTTGTTTGCCTGTGTGTCCTAGTAACGCCATTTATGAAACTAAGCCGCATTTTTTGGTGGATGCGAAAAAATGCACCGAATGCGAAGGTGCGTTTGCAGATTTTCAATGCGCTAGTATTTGCCCAGTTGAAGGTGCGATTTTAAATTCATTAGGTGAAGCCATTAATCCTCCTGGTTCGTTGACGGGTATTCCGCCCGAAAAAATGGCAGAAGCAATGGCAGAACTACAGGCGCATTGATATGGCTACGGTGATTTTTTACGAAAAACCGAACTGTGCTAACAACACGCGGCAAAAACGTTTGTTGACGGATGTAGGTCATACCGTCATTGCAAAAAACTTACTTACTGAAAATTGGCAAGCAGACCAACTGCATTTATTTTTCGCTGATTTGCCCGTGCGTGATTGGTTCAACTACAGCGCACCAGCCATTAAACACGGCGAAGTTGAACCCGATAAGCTCAGTGCGCAGCAAGCCCTAGATTTGATGCTTATCGAGCCGTTATTGATACGTCGCCCGCTGATGCAGATAGGTGAACAACGGCTAGCTGGGTTTAATTTTGAAAAAGTTACCGCTTGCTTATTAGGCTTAGCGATGAATATGGAACAGAATTTAGAAAGCTGTCCGCGTTCCGCATCTACGAGCTGCGGCAGTCATGACTAAGCCCACGCTAGTAAATGCAGAAGGTATTCCACAAGCAATCGCACTCTCTGAGCGTGTGCATTGGATAGGTGCATTAGACCCTAATTTACGAACCTTCGATATTATTTTAAAAACTGCTAATGGCACCAGCTATAACGCTTATTTGGTACGCGGTAGTGCAGGCGTAGCGGTAATTGATACAGTGAAAGAAAGTTTCGCAGGTGATTTTTTTGCTCGTTTGGAATCAGTCGCCCGTTATGACGAAATCAGCGTCATTGTCCTGAATCACTTAGAGCCAGATCATTCTGGGGCATTACCTGAGTTGATGCGCCGTGCGCCGCAAGCGCGGCTCTATATTTCTCAAAAAGCCCAGTCGATGCTGAAAGCATTATTGAAACAGGATGAATTTGATTTTACCCCAGTACTGACGGGTGACACGGTAACGCTAGGCGATAGAACCTTAGGTTTTTTACACACCCCGTATTTGCATTGGCCTGACACTCAATGTACACACTTGATTGAAGAAAAAATCCTGTTTTCGGGTGATGTGTTTGGTTGTCACTTTTGTGATACGCGGTTATTTAATGACGAAGTGGGCGATTTTCGCTTTTCGTTTGAATATTACTACGCGCATATCATGCGTCCGTTTAAAACTTATGTGAATACCGCCTTAGATATTATTGAACCACTGTTACCGTTGAGTAAAATTCTACCCGCGCATGGTCCATTTTTATGCGATCAACCACAACGTTATGTGCAGCGTTACCGCGAACTGTCACGGTCTGCGTTACAAAGTGAAATCAGCGCGAATGAGAAAACCTTATTGATTTTCTATATCAGCTCTTACGGCAATACCCGACACATGGCAGAAGCCATTTATGAAGGCGCGATGGCGGTCGAAAACGTGCGCGTATCACTCTACGACTTGGAAGGCAGCGAAATATCGCCGTTTGTCGATTTGATTGAGAGTGCGGATGGCATCGTATTTGGCACGCCAACCATTAACGGCGATGCAGTCAAACCCGTGTGGGATTTATTATCATCGCTGGCAGTGGTCAGCATGAAAGGCAAACTGGGAGGTGTATTCGGTTCATTCGGCTGGACAGGCGAAGGCGTAAAAATGGTTGAAGACCGTTTACGCGGTCTTAAGTTGCGCGTTCCCATTGCAGGAATCCGCATTAAACTCATTCCGACTGATGAAGAAATTGATCAGTGTCGTGAATTCGGGCATGAATTAGCGCAAGAACTACTGGGTTTAAGGAAATCCAAAGTAATTGATATGGCTGATCTTGCTTAACTACTTTAACTTAACAAAAGGAAACACATCATGGCAAAAGCATCAATTACCTTCGAAGATATTAACGTTACCGTTTCTGCACCCGCAGGTACCCGCGTTATTGAAATTTCTGAAAAAGTCGGTTCAGCAATTACTTACGGTTGCCGTGAAGGCGAGTGTGGCACTTGTATTATGAAAGTCACCGAAGGCTGGAACAACTTGAGTGAACCCTCTGTTTTAGAGGATAAAATTCTAAGAGAAAACATGGCGGGTAAACATAACCGTCTAGCCTGTCAAGCACAGGTCTTAGGTGGCGTTATTCGTGTCAAACCCGTTTAATTAAATAAATTTAGGAGTTTTTTTTATGGCATTAATTACTTTTTCTAACCCAGACTACCGCGATAAAACTGTCTATGCGGTGGCAGGTAGCCACACTGAAAATATTTTAAAAATCGCGCGGGAAAATAAAATCCCCATTAATTTTGAATGCGAAGATGGCGAATGTGGTACTTGTTTAGTGCAAGTCAGCAGTGTGGACGATAAACACCAACGCATGGGCGGTCCTTTAACTGAAAAAGAAAAAAAGGTCTTACAAGAAATCGGCAAAATCACCAAAGAAGAAATGGAACAGATGATTGTTGACGATTTGCCTTCAAAATGGCGTTTAGCGTGCCAAATGGTCGTTAGGGACGAAGATATACTCGTCCAATACTAAAAAAACAGACCATGACACTTCAACACATCGACAGGGAAGCTATTTATTCTCAGCTTACTCTACAGCTACCGCGCAATCCTAATCATGAATGGTTGGCGTGTATGGTGGCTAGCTGGTGCGTAGGTAACAGTATATTGCCTGATTATTTGGGTTTGGAGTGTCATGACTTTATTGCGTTAAAAACCAATTACTTTACGAATTATCCATTACCTGAATACGCTCCGTCGGGCAAACAACTTGATTTTAGTCGTATGCTAGAACGGCAAGATTTAATTAACTTACTAAAAAATTACAGTCGTCCAGAAGTCGTTGAAAGCGACTGGATAATTGGATTGCTAGTTGCGGGTTGTTTAGGCAACGATCATCTGTGGCATGATTTAGGCTTATGGTCACGCCCGCAACTCACCGCCTTGTTACATTACAATTTTCCCGAATTAGCGGCGCGAAATACCCATGACATGAAATGGAAAAAATTCCTCTACAAACAACTATGTGAGGAAGAAGGCATCTATTTATGCCGTGCGCCCTCGTGTCAAGTGTGCGTTGATTATGGGCAGTGTTATGGCTCTGAAGAAACGATTATTGAAGCTCAATCCACGCAGAACAATGAAAATACCGTGCCTAGTTGACCAAAGTATATCTGTGTTTGTAAAGCCGTCACCGATGGACAAATACGCGCTGCCAACTGAGAACATTCAAAACCGAGAGTGGCAGTGAAACCGATTTTATCATTGATTTTTAAGGGCATCTCTAAAAATTACATTGCGTTTCAAAAAACGTATATAAAGTCGATTTTTGAGTTTTCAAAGGCTTAGTTAACGTAAACTTAACAACCACTAGCTAAAGTAGGTGGGTTAAATATAACGACTAAAGTCGGGTAGATTTAAACAAACGTCATCAAAGTCCCACGATATTTTAGCGAATGCCTTGCACCATCACGGTTTGATCGCAATAGCGACTTCCCAAAATTAACCGATTTTTCCCTGCTTATTTTTGGGGCAGTCCATTATTCTAAAAATGATCGTTTATACGATAACAATAATTAAACAAAAGTCACTGATATTTCGATAATAATTCATTCAGAATAAGTCGTTATCTGAGGTTTTTATCGAATTTGGTACAGCACAGGATGGATTTCACTTGATGACGGCTAGGTAACGCTCACAGTCTTAAAATCTCGTGGGACTTTGATGACGTTTGTTTAAACTCACCCAAAGTCGGGATACGGGTCACAAGCCCCGTTTATGTCTCTGTCCTGTTGTATCATCACCCTTAGGTTCAAAATGATGCTCCAGATAATTCTTAATCATCTCTTCGGTCAAATCACCAAAAGTTGCTCATAAGTAACCTCGTGCCCAAAAGTGTCGTCCGCACTATCGCTTTTTCAAATCGGGAAAACTTTCACACAGCTTCATCGAACATCTTCCTTTAATTAACGATTTACATTAAAAGCTTATTTTTGTCATTTACGCGGTTTTTATGAATAAGGGTAGAACTTATAACTAAACAGACTTAAAAGCCACTAGAATGGCTTTTAAGTCTGTTCTTTAGTTATGTTCTGAGTGGTTTGTAATCTTTTTTTCAAAATTACGAAAAAAACACACAACAAAGTCGTTTTTTAGGCAAGTTTTTGATCAAATTCTCGCGTGCGCGTTTTGTGTGTTTATTTGTTTAATATGTTTAAAGATTTAGAGAGGCTCGTAAGCCACGAATGACGCGGGCTTCAAACGCCAACTAATGAGTCAAACATCCTTAACTAATGAGTCAAACATCCTTAACTAATGAGTCAAA